>JAUMBM010000167.1:0-6128 GCA_032115735.1 Saprospiraceae bacterium | reverse complement strand
CTTGTCAGACACTGCGGCTGCAGGCTGCCGGCACGACGGTGGTGTTCAATCCGGAGCCTGTGCCGCTGCAGCCGGGGGAAGTTTGCAGTCTGGCAATACCGGTCACGCGTGGTACGTATACGGTGGCACCACTCATCAACGGTTTTGGCGCCAATACCGACTTCAGTGCTTTGGAGGGTAGCTGCCATGCCAAGTGGTACCGCTATGAGTCTGCCTATGAACGGCAGGTGACCGTCACTGCTTGTGATCAGCTCACCGACACAAGGCTTTTGCTATTTGTCGGTACCGACTGTGCGGCCTTGGAATGGCTGGATTTCAATGATGACTGCGATATAGAAAATGCTGTTGTTGCTTCTTCGCTGAGCTTCACAGCCTTGCCCGGGCAGGTATATTACTTTTACTGGGACGACTACTGGTCGTATGAGGGTTTCAGCTTTACAGTGATCGAGGGCAGCCCGCGGGCAGTCAGGGCTACTTTTCAGGTGGATATGTCGGCTACGACTCCCGACCCTGCAGGGGTGTTTATCATCGATGAGCAGGGGCAGTCAGCCCCTGTGCCTATGACGGATTCCGACGGTGATGCGATCTATACAGCTTCAGTGGATATACGACCCGATACGCAGATCAACTATTTGTTTGCCAATGGATTAATGCCTGAATCTGTCGTAGCTGCTGGCACAGACAGCTGTGTGCTGAGCGCGGCGGGCTACCGCACGCTTCTGGTACCGGATACCTCGCTGCTGCTGCCGCCGGTCTGTTTTGGTTATTGCGTACCCTGCGATGAGCTTGTAGGCCTGCTGCCAGCCGCCGAGGGCGAGGCGGTGCGGGCCTTCCCCAATCCGGTGAAGGGGCAGCTGCACTTGCTGCTGCCACCATCGCTGGCCGCTGCGCCCGGCCGCTGCCTGCTGACCGACCTGCCGGGGCGCCCGCTACGCGCATGGTCATTTGGGCCTTCGGCTGATGAGCCCTTGGTACTCGATTTTGAGCAGGTGCCGCCGGGTCTGTACCTGCTGCTGGTTGGTGGCCCGTCGGGAGGGGTACAGCTGCGGATTGTCGTTCACTGACGCCCCGGGCAGTCGGCTGCGCGCTGCGGGTATTTTTTTACAAAAAGTAAAAGCCTGCTATGCCCCGGGCAGCCCCAAAGGGGTCTGCACAAGTCTCAGATGATGAGGTTGCAGCCCAGTCCCCAGTAGTTGCCCCGGTGGATGGCGCCGACGCCCGGCTGAAAGAAAAACTGATTGACGCGGGCGCCATTGGCCGCCGCGCCTGCTTCTCCTGCACGCCATACGTGGTGCAGATACAAGCGAAGTTTACGCTTATTGAAGTGCAGATTGAGGCCCGCGTCGCGGGTCGCCTCCCTGCCGGCAGAAGCATCGACCAGGCCGGCCTGTCGCTGCCCGTCGGCATCCATAGCGCCCCGGAAGGCCATGAGCATGAAGCTGGGTTCGAGCAGGTAGCGCCCCAGCCGGAGGTTGTAGCTCAGCCGCACATGGCCGGTAGCTGAATGACTGTTGAAGGTGCTGCCGCTTGTTTCGGCACCGCGACGCAGCAGCCAGAGCCACTCGGCATCAATATTCAGGGGACCATAGTTTAGCATACAGCCCGGACCGTAGGCGTAGGCAGCCGTAAATTTATCGGTCTCGCCCTGCCGGGCAATGTTGAGGTCAAGGCTGAGGCCTTTGCGCTCACCGTAATAATTTTGCTGATAGCTGATGCCATAGGTGGACATTTCAGGTTGCCCGATCTGGAGAGACAGGCGACCTGCCAGCAGGGGCGAGGATTGTCGACCGCCGGAACTGCCTTCAAGTCCGATGGCGACAGGCGTAAATATACCTATATTGTACAGCAAGCCAATCCCTGATCCCAGCCAGAGTCCTCCGAGGTTGATGCCCATAGCCCGGCCGGGGCCGGTGCCGACCAAGTGGCGGCGGACGTAATTTTGGGACATCGATTTTTCAAAAGATGAAGGAGCCCAGGCAGTCGTTATACTCTCGCGCTGCAACTGAGGCCTGAAGTAGCCGGCGGTCAGCGTCAGCGCCTGGGTACGGGTACTGATCCGGTACTGCCCAAAAGCGTCCCAGATGCCTACGGTTGGCTGGTCGCGGTTGGTAGAGCCCAGGGTGCCGGCTAGTATGTCGTGCCCCGTAAGATCATAATGTAGCGCTAGATTGTAGGTGATGCGGGCATAAGGCGCACCGCTGAATACAAGGCGGGCACGCCGGAAGCTTATGTTGAGCCGGTCATCAACAGGCTCGTACGTGCCGGTCTGCTGGTTGTAAATCGCTGTACCTGTCGAGTAAGTAGTCCAAAATTGGGTCAGTAAGCTGACTTTCAGCAGCTGGCTGTCGCGGGCTGCCAGCCACTGGTATTGTCCCTTTTCGGCCGCTGCGTGCTGGGCAGAAAGCTGTTGCCCGAAAAGAAGCAACAGCAGGAGCAGTCTGATAAGCATACATGGAATTTTCTTCATGCAAAAGACGTAAAAAATATTGGATTCTCGGAATGTGGTGATGAATTAGGTGCCAAATAAAGCACAAATTGCGGGGGGGCAAAAAAATAACTGACACAATTACAATCTCATCAAGATTATGCTTACCTTTGCGACCGCTTTTTAATAAACCAATATGTCTGATCCAATGAAACAGTACGAAGTTACGTTCATCGTTGACCCTGTGCTATCGGGGGAAGAAATCAAAGCGATAGCTCAGACATATGTCGATCTCCTCAAGAGTGAGGGCTGCGAAATCGTTCATGTAGACGAGATGGGACTGCAAACGCTTGCATATCCTATCAACAAGCGCAACAGCGGTGTCTACTACTGTGTCGAGTTCAAAGCTTCTAACAATAAGGTCATCGACAATGTCGAATTGGCTCTTCGCCGTGACGAGCGCATCATGCGCTTCCTGACTGTAAGCCTTGATAAATTCGGTGTGAAATACAACGAAGACAAGCGCAAAGGTCTGATCGGTAAAGCGAAGAAAAACGTTAAAGCAAAGGATGATCAGCCACCACGCCGCGAAGGTCGAGCTGAGCCTGCTCCCGCACCGGCGCCCAAAGAGGTGGCTCCGGGGGTTGCTGCACCTGCTGCACCCGCTGCTGCCGACGAGGAGGGATAGTCTTCCACAAGCTTTTTTCTTTTTCACCATTAAAAGACATTTGTCATGGCTAGCCGCGACGATATTAAATTTCTTAGCAATCCTAAGATTGGCCGCAACAGGAAGAAGTACTGCCGCTTCGTCAAGTACGGTATCAAATACATCGATTATAAGGACGCCGATTTCCTGCTGTCCTTCATTAATGAGCAAGGTAAAATCCTTCCACGCCGCATCACGGGCAACTCACTCAAGTACCAGCGCAAGGTGTCTACTGCTGTCAAGCGTGCACGCCACCTCGGCTTGCTGCCGTACGTGACTGACCTGCTGAAGTAGGCCGTTGCTATTACCTCATTGCTCATTGTAAAAAGTAACTGACATGGAAATCATTCTTTTGCAAGATGTCGATAATGTTGGCGATAAGCACGAAATCGTCACTGTAAAGGACGGCTATGGCCGCAACTTTCTCATACCGAAAGGTCTCGCTATCGTAGCTAACCGCTCCAACAGGGCGCGCCTTTCCGAAATGCGCCGCCGCGAGGATGCGCAGGAAATGCGTAAGCTCGGTGAATACCGCGCTATCGCTGCCAAAATCACGGAACAGGTGGTGCGCATCGGCGCTAAAGTTGGCGAGAGTGGCCGCATCTTCGGTAGTGTTACCAATATTCAGCTGGCGCAGGCAATGCGTGAGCAAATCGGCGTAGATGTAGAGCGTAAGAAGATCTCGCTGCCCGATGATATCAAAGAGGTAGGTACTTACAAGGCTGTTGTCAATCTCCACAAAGAGGTTCAGCCTGAGCTCCGCTTTGAAGTGGTAGCAGAGTAAGTTCTGTCGCTTTTACCGGCAAAGACCGGCTATGGTTTTTCTTTGAAAAACCATAGCCGGTCTTTGTGTTTATAGCCGGATTAAAGCTACGGGGCAATTTTTTGAAGAAAAATTGAGCCGTAGCCTTGGCGATGCGGTGAGGCGCTGTAAATGCCTCACCACACCTGCTATTGCTGCCAAGGCGCAAACCTGCGCAGCAGGTAGCCCGCTGCCGTCATTTGCGCACTGCTGAGCGTCCAATGGGTACTGACGCCCAGCGCAAATCCACCCCCACCCGCACCGCAGATCTTGAGGCGAAAATGATCGGACGCCAGTCCGGCTTCCCACAAAGGCCTGAGCTGCTCACCCGTCATGCGGGGCAACTGATCGTACTGAAATGTGCTGATGGTCGTAAAGGCTTCCCATACGGCTGCTGCATCACCGGCCAGCATGGCGTCGATGGCGCGCTCAGTGCCACCTACCCACCGCTGCTCAGCGTCTTGCCGGAAAGCGGCATCCTCATCATAGCGCTGCAAAAAGTGTTGTACCAGACTGCCTGTCGTCCGCGCCTGCCCCGTGTCCAGCAGGAAAAATTGCAGGTTTTCTATCACGGGCAACTGTACAACGACCGCCTGCCCGTCGCTGTGCAGGCAGAGAGG
Source organism: Saprospiraceae bacterium (assembly GCA_032115735.1). GTDB lineage: Bacteria > Bacteroidota > Bacteroidia > Chitinophagales > Saprospiraceae > JAUMBM01. The sequence continues at coordinate 1,575 of JAUMBM010000167.1, read as the reverse complement.
GGCATTGACACTGGACAGCAGGGGGTCCGTGCCGGAGCTCGACCCGTGAAAAAAGGATTCCATCTGCGCCAGCAGGGCTTTGCGCACCGCCAGCGGTGCTGTGCGTGCAGCCGCTTTTGCGTAGCGGTCAAAAATGCCGGCACAGAGGGCTCCGGAACTCCCCAGCCCGTAGCCCGCCGGAATATCCGACGCAAAGTAAAGGCCGGCCGACAGGTCGGCAGCCAACTGCCCGACATCCAGCGATTCGGCCATCTCAACGGCCAGGTAGTCGGCCAGCTCGGGCAACCGTTGCTGCCGGGCAGCGTCGCCCCAGGCCCAGTCGCCGCCCAAAGCCGGGTAGGGGACCGCCAGCGCGCGGGAGCCGCGCAGTATGGTATGCTCGCCAAAAAGGAGTACCTTGGCGGGGTATTTGTGCATCGCGCTGAGAAACTTTGCGCCCTCACAGGCGTTGTGTGTAATATGTACAGGCTGCTCCCACTCCGGAGCCGCCCATCACAACAAAGGTAATATCTTTTCTGTATGACTGCCAAAATCGGAATCCTCAACATATCTGACCGCGCCAGCGCTGGCATCTACGAAGATACGCCCGGCCAGTTTATCGTGCAGACGCTGCGCGAATTCCTGCGATCCGACTGGACGCCTGTCTACCATGTCGTGCCTGATGAAGAGGATTTGATCGCTCAGCATCTTATCCGCTTGTCCGACGAGGAGGGCTGCTCTCTCATCGTCACCTGCGGGGGCACCGGCCCGGCTTTGCGCGATGTGACGCCCGAGGCTACCGAAAAAGTATGCCATAAGCTGCTGCCCGGATTTGGTGAACTCATGCGCAGCGAGAGCCTGCGGCAGGTGCCTACCGCTATCCTGTCGCGACAGACGGCCGGCATCCGCAACCACTGCCTGATCATCAATCTGCCCGGTAAGCCTTCGGCCATACGCCTCTGCCTCGAGGCAGTATTTCCGGCCGTTCCTTATTGTATAGATCTCATCGGCGGTGCCTATCTCGAAACCAATGAGGAGGTTATCAAGGCTTTTCGCCCCGCTCGTTAATGCTGCCCTGAGTGGCAGCGCATCGTTGTTATTATGTCCAAACCTGTCAGTATCGTCACCGGCTTTCTGGGAGCCGGCAAGACCAGTTTTCTTAAGGAAGTGCTGGCGCATCGCCGGTCACTCCGCTATGCGATCATCGAAAATGAATTCGGGGAGGAAAATATCGATTCCGATTTACTGGTAAAGGCTGATAATGAGCTGATCGGCCTCAGCAACGGCTGTCTTTGCTGTTCGCTCAACGATGACCTGCTGGACGTACTCAACGAGCTAAACCAGCGGCGGGAAGACTTTGACGAACTGCTGATCGAGTCCACAGGGGTTGCCGATCCGGCGGGCGTCGCCCGCCCGCTGCTGAGCTTACTCCCGCTGCGCCGCGATTTTCCCCTGCAGCGCGTCATCTGCCTGGTCGATCCGCGCCTGATCGAAAATCAACTGCGGGAGACAGAGGAGGCTGCGCGCCAGATCGCCTTCAGTGATGTCATCCTCATCACCAAAACAGATATCTGCGAGCCTGCCCTGGTCGATCAG
>JAUMBM010000166.1:0-5935 GCA_032115735.1 Saprospiraceae bacterium | reverse complement strand
TGCGACACCATGCCCGTCAGTTTGGCAGCAGCAAGTACGGCCTCAGCCGTACTTTTAAAGTGTTGAGCGACCTGCTGCTCATGCTTTTTTTCAAAAAATATATGCAAAAGCCCATGCACTTATTCGGTAATACCGGTTTGCTGCTTTTTGGGCTGGGAGCCATTATCAATCTGTATTTGCTGGGACTCAAGATACTGGGACAGGACATCTGGGGCAAACCGCTGCTACTGCTCGGCATCATGCTCGTGTTGGCCGGTGTGCAGTTTATCACCGTGGGTATTGTGGTTGAAATACAGATGCGTACCTACTTTGAGTCACAGCAGAAGAAGCCCTACAAGATCCGGACCATTGAGACTTTCGGGCAGGAAGGGGGTCGCGCCGGTTAATACCTGTTAGCGCAAAGAATTGCTAAGGGTGCACAAGCTGCGGTGTGCACAGGTCACCTTCAGCGCTGCATATACCAACGACCCAAGCATAAGGCAACCCTCTGCGCAATAACGCGCGCAAAGACCTGAAAGAGGCTGAAAAATGGGCAGCGCAGCTATCCCGTCTCAATCCCCTGCAGTTGAATACAGCTTCAATCATTGCCCAAGGGCGCAAGTAATTCCTCCAGTGCGTGCCTTTGCACGCCAAATAACTCCTTAAGCCGGGCAAGCTGCTCTGCAGCCTTGGGATTGGGAGAGGCCTTAGCTGCCATGATCAGCACATTTTTGGGCGTGTCCTCCGGTCCGACAAATTCGGTCGTTTTTACTGCATAGCCATGCGCTTCCAACAACAACACCCGCAGACTGTCGGTAAGCAGTTCCGCCTGCCGCTCCATAAAAACCCCTTGCCTGAGCATAGGCATGAGTACTTCCGGCGGCTTCATGTCCCGCCTCAGCTGTTTGTGGCAGCAGGGAGCCACCACAATGAGTTTTGCCCCTGCTTGTATGCCTTTGGCAATGGCCAGGTCTGTGGCCGTATCGCAAGCGTGCAGCGCAATCAGCATATCAAGACCCGTTGCCGGGTAGTCCTCAATGCTGGCAGCCACAAACGACAAGCCGCTAAAACCGGACGTTCGGCTCAACGCATTGCAAAAATCCACCAGATCGGGCCGAATTTCGACGCCCTCCATAGCGGGTGTCAGCCCCAACTGCCGGTGTAGAAAATCATACAGCGCAAAGGACAGATAGCCTTTACCCGAGCCCATATCGGCAATTTTCGGATGTGCGGGCAGCGGGTAGTCTGACAGCAAGTGGCTGATAATTTCTATATATTTCTGTATCTGTCGGTACTTGCGCTGGCTTTTTTGCAGGATTTGCCCTTCTGTACCCATGATACCCAGCGATACCAGGTAGTGTACACCCGCCTGCGTATCCAGCGTATGTTTTTTGGTGAGATTGTGCGACAGCGAACCCGGCTGTTCGTGTACAGCAGGCCGCTGTTGCAGTCGCCCTTCCCGCTTTTTGTTGAGCGAAAGCTGCCAGTGATGGTGGGTTGTAAACAAATTGGCCTCCGAGAACAGCTCCAGAAGCCAGGCAGCTGCCTGTCGGATACCCTCTGCCGGCAGAAAATTGCGCGTCTCGTCGCGCCGTTCAAACTGCAGATTGGCCGAAAGATGAAGCTGTTGTTTGATCAGTACCTGTCTGAATTGAATCCGCTGTAACTCCTTTGACTGCCGGGGCTTGCTGAGTGTTAATTTTACAAAAACACCCGTTGCAACGGCTTCCTCCATGGCTGCCCAAAAATCAACTACAGGAGCGGACATACGAAGTGATTAGCATGTGAAATATTGAAAGCAAGCTCCTTGCACAGCCTCGCTGGCGGAGCAGGCTGCAGGAGGCAAAAAAAAAGACCGGCAATCGTCGTCGCCGGTCCCAAAATAAACACCTAAAACCCTATTAACAATCTTTAAAATGCTTCCGCACTTTATTTCTTTATATTGGAACTGCCGTTGAAGGGCAGCTACTCAAGTCTTCTTCGTGTTAAACACTCCCTATCAAAAGAGCTGTTCACTAAAGTAATGCAAATGTATAGCGGATTTTTTAATTGTGCAAACATTTTTTCGTACTTGCCCAAAAAAATCCTGTTGTGCGGCTACGCTTAGCACACGAGGCGTGAGGCATATCCACGCCTCGCATGCAGTAAGCAGTAAATCATTTGCTTAGGCGATTTCGAGCCGGCGTGGTTGTTGCGGAAGTGCTTCAGCGCGCTTGGGCAACTGCAGCGTCAGGATGCCCGCCTCGCAACGCGCCTCAATCTGCTCCTGATCAACCACCTCGGGCAGCTGGAATCGACGTGTAAACTGCAGGAGATTGAACTGGCGCAGGCGTACTTTTTCTCCCTCGGCCTTCTCCTCTGTTTTTTGGGCAGAGATCGTCAGTTGGTTGTCCTTCAGTTCGATGGTCAGATCTTCCTTGCGCAGGCCGGGTACTACCAGCTCAATTCGCCAGGCAGCATCCGTTTCGATGATGTTGACGGGCGGAAGCTGGGCGTTGCCGGAAGGCGGATTGACATCGCGGAACAAATCGGCCACCAGTTTGTCGAATGTTGACCAAGAGTTGTATGCAGGTCTTTGTACAGCAGGAAGAATTTTGGAAACGATCATGGTTGTTTGTTTTTTGGTTACAATAAACAATTTTTCAAAACTTGTGCCATTTCAATTTTGATGACAAAATGACAGACAAAACTAAAATTCAATGACATTTTGTCACCAACCCTCTGTCAATAAGACACTCTCCTTTCCAAAGCTGTTTCAAAATCTGGCCTCATTGCCATAATTCCGTGCTGCTGTCAATACTCTATACCCTTTTCACCGGCTCATGTATGCCGTGAGCGCTTAGCTCTCCGGGTATTGCCGGATCATTTGTTGCGGCAGACGCTACGTGTCTGCCAATCATGGTCGGGTTTGAGCGATATCTGCCGTTTGCTACAGGCAGAAATAATTTCGCCTGCAAATCATGTCGTCATCAAATGAATGCAGCCTATTTCCTATCTTTACCACAACATCAAGGCTACTGAAAAAGCTTTTCTATGGGTTATCTGGACGGGTTGATTACAGGCATATTGTTTATCATCATGCTCAACGTAGGTATGTCGCTGGAGCTAACGTCCTTTTCGGAGACGCTCACGAGACCCAAGTCCTTTTTCACAGGCTTGATGCTGCAACTGGTTTTTCTGCCCCTTTTTGTGCTGGGGTTGATGATGCTGACAGACCTTCCGGCGGCGATTAAAGTAGGATTTGTGATACTGGCTGCATGTCCGGGTGGTATGACCTCCAACTTTATCACTTACCTGATCAATGCCAGCACGGCGCTGTCTATTACCATGACCGTCACCAACAGTGTGCTGGCACTTGTGACCATCCCTTTTTGGGTAAATTTGGCCCTGTCGCTGTTGATGGGAACAGAAGCTGATCTGCGGCTGTCTTTTACAGACACCATGCAGCAAATATTCATTGTCACCATCATTCCGGTCACGCTGGGCATACTCCTGCACCAGTGGCGTCGGGCATGGGCGGAAGCCATTGAGCGACGGCTCAAATGGGTGACGGTGGTGTTGCTGGCTGTATTATTCATCATCAAATTCTTTGCAGGTGAAGAATACGGAGGCTCTGGCATCCGTTGGGCAGAAGTGTGGATGATACTGCCTTTTTCCCTCATTGTGAATGCAGCGGGTATGTGGTCCGGCTTTTTTTTCGGCAAACACCTGCGCCTGTCTGTAGAAGACCGGGCAACCATTGGTATTGAAGTGGGCATTCAGAATACCTCGCTGGCTTTTCTGATTGCCAGCGTGTTTTTGCACAATGAAGACATGCTGAAACCGGCGCTGGTATACGCTATGTTCTCTTTCTTTACGGCCGTCGGTTTTGGCCTGTGGATGAAGCCCGAAAGTTTGCAGAGAAGCAAGTATCTTCTGTCCGCCTGGCTATCCGGTGGCCGTCGGTAGCAGCAAAGGATCGGATTCGTTTGATACAAATCACGCGCCGACGGATCGAGTAAGTCCCCACACGCGGGCAAAGGAATGCATTCTTTTGGCACCCCTGCCAGAGTGATATATACACAGTTGCCAGAAATAAAAGATAAAATTAGAGTATTATTGCATTCATAAACCTACGCGCTTAAAGGCAGGAGTTACAGCCATGATAGAATTGATCAATAGTATTTTCAAGCTGCATCTGCGAAAATACGAGGAGGAGTTACGCATGTACTATGAAATGCCGGTTGAATTGCAGTCGGCATTGTTGAGAAACCTGCTCAAAACCAATGCAGCTACCACCATCGGAAAGCGCTATCATTTCGAGCGCATTTCCACACTGGCAGCCTATGCCGAACACGTACCTGTACATACCTACGAGCTGCTTTTCCCCTACATACAGCAAGCCCTTCTCCACGACGAGCCTGCCCTGACGGTCAGCCGCCCCCGCTGGGTTGCCAAAACCTCGGGTACTACCAGTGGGACGAGCAAGTATATCCCCATCACCAAAGAAAACATCGAAGACTGCCACCACAAAGCCTCCTGGCTGACGCTGGCAGCGCTGCATGCCCACAACGAAAACTTGCAAATTTTTTCCCGAAAAAATCTGCTCATCGGCGGGGGGGTCTACGGTTCCTATCCGGGCTCATCGGCGACCGTTGCCGACATTTCGGCCATACTCATCCAGCACATACCGCTGGTCATACGGCCGTTTTACATCCCCGATGTCCGCACGGCTACTTTGCCCGACTATGAAACCAAAGTGAGCATCATTGCCGATCTGGCGGCTAAGGAGCCCGGCATCACTATGCTGGGAGGGGTTCCTACCTGGAATCTCACCCTCTACCGGCGCATTATGGAAATCACGGGCGCCCGCAACCTGCTGGAAGTATGGCCCAATCTGCAGGCATATATCCACGGAGGTGTGCGTTTTGAGCCTTATCGGGAGCAATTCAGGGCACTCATTCCGAGTCCGCATTTTCTCTACCTCGAAGTATACAATGCTTCCGAAGGTTTTTTTGCCATACAGGACAAGCTCGATCAGGATGATCTGCTGCTGCTGCTTTCGAATGGCATCTACTACGAGTTTATTCGCTTCGATGACTATCAGTCGGGCAACTGGGATGCACGGCCGTTGCAGGATGTGGAGGCTGACCTCCCCTACGTGATGCTGATTACGACCAATACGGGTCTGTATCGCTACCCTATGGGTGATCTCGTCTCTTTTACGGCTACCAATCCGTTCCGTATCAAGATTGTAGGCCGCACACAGGAGTACATCAACGCTTTTGGTGAGGATCTGCTGCTCGACAATGTTGAGAAGGCCCTGCTGGCGAGTTGTCGACAGCTGGGCGTAGCGGTGCGCGATTATGCGGTGGCGCCCTACTACATCCAGCTCAGCGAGAAGGGTCGCCACCAGTGGTTCATTGAATTCGAAACGCCCCCGGCTGATCTGGCGGTGTTTACCGAAGAGCTTGATAAGGCTATGCAGCGTCAAAACTCCAACTATGCCCAGAAGCGCAGCAACAATTTTGCGATTGACCCGCTGGAGGTGATTCAGCTGCCGGCCGGCTTTTTTGACCGCTGGCTCAGGCGCAAAGGCAAGCTGGGCGGGCAGCATAAGATTCCGAAGCTCGCCAACCACCGCCGTTTTGCGGAGGAACTGCTGGCTATGCTGGCGGAGGAGGATCAGTAAGCGGCCACGCACCTGCTTTTTTTAAAAAAGGCTCACATAGCCCAGGTGCACTTTGGGGCGGCCCGGGTCAAAAGGCTGCCCCTGCCGTCGGCCCAGCGCCAGGCTAAGCCCCAGCATGCCTGCGCGGGTTTCAAAAGACACCCCCGCACCCAGACCCGTCGGGTAGTCTCTACCATCGCCCCACAACACCCCCTGATCGATGAAGGCATAGAAAAAACTGTTTTGTCCCAGGAGGAAGCGGTACTCGACGGTTGCCAGAGCATAGCTGCTGGTGAAAATACTCTG
>JAUMBM010000165.1:0-4812 GCA_032115735.1 Saprospiraceae bacterium | reverse complement strand
TTTCCAAAGAGAAGGCCGGTCGTGTAGGGTTCATTGCTGCGCCTTTTCCAACGGGTCTGCACAGACTCGAGTATGCGGCCTATTCATCTCCGTTGAAGACGGTAGTAGGTCCTGTACGCACTTTCGCAGGCTATCATTTGCTGTTTGTAAATGCACGTCGGCCGGCAAGGGGAGAGATCGAGGCTGCGCATATTTTAGTGAGAAAAGAGGGTAGAAGCTCTGAGGAGGCGAAGCGGAAAATTGACAGTCTGTATACAGCACTGCAGCAGGGGGCCAGTTTCACGGAGCTCGCACGCAATCATAGCGAGGATGGACGCAGTTCACTGAATGGAGGTATTATTGGTTTCTTCGGTGTTAATCGCTATGAGACCAGCTTTGAAGATGCTGCTTTTGCCATACAAAAGGATGAAGCGTATTCTTCACCGGTGGAGACGACTGTGGGTTGGCATATCATCAAGCGGATCAGCCGTAAGGGGCTTCAGCCGTATGCTATTGAAAAAGCAAGGCTTGACGGGATTATTCGGAAAGATCCGAGGTTTGAAGAGGCTAAACTGGAGATGCTCGACCGTATTCGTATTGATAATGAGTTTACGGAGAATACACCTCTGCTACAAGGATTTTTGGCCAGCCTGCCTGACAGCTTTGTTACTTTCCGCTGGAAAGCGCCGCAACCACCCTCAAAGGATCGGCTCTTCAGTCTCAAGAATAACTATGTTGTAACGCTGGGTGATTTTACGAACTACCTGGGAGATGCCACACGGGAGCGTGCAACGTTGGCCAGGGAAGGTAGTGCTGCAGAGGTGGGTCGTATCTTGTATGATCAATTTATTGATGATCAGTTGCTTAAATATGAAGAGAGGCAGCTGGAGACTAAATTTCCTGAGTTTAAAGCGCTCATGCGCGAATACGAGGAGGGTATATTGCTGTTCGAGGCTACAAAGATGGAAGTGTGGGATCGGGCGACCCAGGATACTGTTGCGCTGGATGCATTTTTCAAATCAGTCTCCAACAAGTATAGCTGGCTGGAGCGCGGGCGGATAGTAACCTATCGGGTTGCGCAGGAGCATAAAGATAAGGTAGGGGCGATTCAGGAGTATGCCAAAACACATACGCCTGAGGAGGTTAAAAATCACTTCAATACGGCCGAAGCTAGCATACTAACAACAGATGAGGCCATTCACGAGAAAGGCCGCAATCCTGTAACAGCGAAAATGTTATGGCAGGTAGGTGCCATTTCGGCACCAGAGGAGAGCAATCGTTCGCGGGGCACACTATTGTACCAGCTGGTCGAAATTATTCCGCCTGCACCCAAAACGCTGAATGAAGCCAGAGGCTATGTGATTGCCGACTTTCAGGACAAACTCGAGCGCGACTGGGTAGCGAGCCTTCAGAAGAAGTACGCTGTTCAGATTAATAAGGCTGTCTTTGAAAGTCTTATCCGATAAGTGAAAAAGCGGCCGACAGCCTGCAAAATGCAATATTTGTAGGCTGCCGGTATTCCGCAATACAGAACCGATTGCAAACAGGGGGTTCATCTCACAGTTTTGATTCAAAGACCATGTGGCGTCTACCAATACTTTTTTCACTGCTTTCTCTTGTGTGGATGGCCACCCCAGGCTGTGGAGAAGCCGAGAGTCAGGCATCGGCTGACAAGCTGCTGGCGCGAGTGCACAACAAGACGCTGTATCTGTCTGAGTTGGATGGCCTGTTTCCTCAGTTCGCTACAGCGGAAGATAGTCTGCTGGTCATTCGGGCATTTACCAGCCGCTGGGTACGTGACGCAGTTCTGTTGCATGCTGCGGAGCAAAATGTACCAAGGGGTTTGAATATAGATAAACTTGTGCGCGATTATCGCGCTTCGCTCATTCGTTCTATGTATGAGAAAGTACTGGTAGAACAGATGCTGGATTCTACAGTGACGCAAGAGGAGCTTTCTGCGTTTTATGAGCAACACAAGCAACAGTACCAGTTGGAAACGCCCATAATACGCTGCCACTTTTTAAAAATACCACTACCCATGGCAAAAGCCGAACAAGTGCGCAAGTGGTGGACCAGCAATGAGGCTTATGACCGTGTTCAGCTAAAAGATTATGCTGATCAATTTGCGGAGGTCGCTTTGTTGGATGAGAATCTCTGGTATAGCATAGAAGAGGTGGCCAGGTCGCTGCCAACGGGAACAATCACCAGCGAAAATCTCAGCGGCAAACAGGAATTTACGCTGCAGGACGGTAGTTTCCAATATTTTTTCCGCTTATACGAGCGAAAAAACCGACAGGACATAGCACCTTTGGGCTATATTGAGGAGCAGGCACGGAAAGTGATCCTGCACATGCGAAAGCAACAGTTGCTGGAAGACGTTAAGAAACAAATGTACGACCAGGAAGTGCGTCGCAATAACATCGAAATATTTATCGACTAATGATGAAGAAAATTCTGCTCAGCCTTGCAGTCTGCCTGACTGTCACGGCGTCGTATACACAGCGTGCTGTTATTGACAAAGTTATTGCTACTGTCGGCGGTGAGGTAATCCTGTTGTCGGAAGTCGAGGAGCAATATGCACTCTACAAGGCGCAGCAGCCTGGTATGTCTGCCGACGCCCGTTGCGAAATTCTCGACGGCCTTTTGACCTCCAAGCTACTCGTCAATCAGGCAAAGCTTGACAGTCTGGAGGTAAGTGATCAGGAAGTAGAAGATCAGTTGGATGCTCGTATTGAGCGCATTCTTTCCTATATGAACGGGGATGTGAGCCAGTTTGAGGACTACTATGGACAGACAATCACAGAAGTGAAGGATCAGTTTAGGGAAGATCTGCGGAATCAGGTGATGGCTGAGCGAATGCGGTCAGAGGCACTTAGTGCGATTACGGTTACTCCTTCTGAAGTCAAGGTGTTTTTTGAGTCTATCCCTCGCGACAGCCTCCCCTACTTCAATTCGGAGGTAGAAATCGGGGAAATCGTCTATAAGCCTAAGGTCAACGAGGTAGAAAGGAAAAAAGCGGTTGATAAGCTTGAGGGTATACGCGACCAGATTGTCAAGGGACAGGCAACTTTCGAGGCTATGGCGCAGCGGTTCAGTGATGACGGCTCAGCGCGCATTGGTGGTGACTTGGGTTGGGCTCGGCGCGGTAAATTCGTGCCGGAGTTTGAGGCGGCAGCCTACCAGCTCGATCCGGGCGAGATCAGCCCCGTAGTGGAAACTGAATTTGGTTTTCATATTATTCAGCTGATGGAGCGTCGGGGTAATTCAATACGCGCCCGGCATATTCTGGTTCGCCCTGATATTACGCAGGCGGACATCGAACTGGCGCGGCGACACCTCGACTCTGTACGGCTACTGATTGTCAGTGATTCTGTCAGCTTTTCGCTGGCAGTGAAAAGATTTGGCGATAAAGAGGTCCAGAGCTACAATAACGACGGTCGTATGATGAATCCGGCTAGTGGCAATACTTTTTTCGAAATAGGGGATCTGGATCCTGATGTCTACTTTGCAATTGATTCGATGAAACAGGTAGGACAGCTATCAAAGCCGTTTGCTTTCAAGGATCCGGGGGGCGAAACCTACTTCCGCATCGTACAGTTGCAATCCCGTACAGCGCCCCATAAGGCCAATCTACGCCAGGATTACACCAAAATTCGCGATGCAGCCATTCAGGCGAAACAGAGTGAACATTTGCTGCAATGGGTAGGTGAGAGAGTACAAAGTACATTCATCTTCATCGATCCTATGTACGATAGTTGTGATCGACTCAAGGTTTGGCGAAAAGAAGGTGTCAGGCCGTAGTGTAGGTTTGCCAAAGAACACATAGCAAGCAGGGGGCTTTGTATTTATTGTAGAGAATGCGTTATCTTTACCGTCGGACCAACCAAAGATAACCAGCTATGTCATTACCACTTGGCAACGATGCAATTGTACTTGGACTGCTGATATGTGTACTTGCAGGTGTATTCGTCACTGCAGAAAGCAATCATCCGGCGTGGAAAAAATTTTATTCCGTAGTTCCACCACTGTTGCTTTGCTACTTCATCCCTGCATTGTTGCACTGGCCGTTGGGCTGGATTTCTGGTGAATCCTCTTCCTTGTACAAGATGGCGTCGCGTTATTTGCTGCCGGCAAGTCTCGTATTTTTGTGTCTGAGCATAGACCTGAAAGGGGTATTTAACCTGGGCTCAAAGGCGCTGATCATGTTTTTTACAGCAACACTAGGGGTCGTTATTGGCGGGCCACTGGCATTGTTATTCGTTTTGAATGTTGCTCCCGGCTTGGTGGGTTACGAAGCGGATGAATTGTGGCGAGGATTCAGTACCATTGCGGGCAGTTGGATTGGTGGCGGGGCGAATCAGGCCGCAATGAAAGAAATTTTCAATGTCAGTACTAAGTTATTTTCTTCCATGGTGGTGGTGGATGTAATTGTTGCTAATGTGTGGATGGCAGCATTACTATATGGGGCAGCCAATAGCAACCGTATTGACAGCTGGTTGAAAGCTGACAATTCGGCCATCGAAAAACTTCGGCAGGACATAGAAAGCTATTCTGAAAGTGTAAAGAAAATTCCGTCTACAACCGACATGTTTGTTCTGTTAGCGGTGGGTTTCGGAGCAGTGGGGCTGTCACATTTGGGTGCAGATTTGATAATGCCACTACTGAAAAAATATGAGACCACGCTCAAGGCTATCTATCTTGAGTCTATCATTAGCTCTTTCTTCTGGATTGTTCTGATTGCTACCACCCTTGGTTTGTTGGCATCTTTCACGCGACTCCGGGCACTTGAAGGAGTTGGTGCTTCTCGTACGGGCAGTGTGTTTATCTATATTC
>JAUMBM010000164.1:0-3166 GCA_032115735.1 Saprospiraceae bacterium | reverse complement strand
GCGCTCAAAGCTACGCTGGCGGCCGGCGAACAGGCCATTCTCTTCCAGAATCGCCGGGGCTACTCGCCGGCTTATCGCTGCGAAACCTGCGGCTGGCACAGCGAGTGTATCAATTGTGATGTATCACTGACCTACCATAAGCTGCAGCATCTGCTCAAGTGCCACTATTGTGGTTATTCGAGCTCGCTGCCTAAGCAGTGTCCTGCCTGCGCAAGCCCACGCCTGAGCTTGCAGGGCTTTGGGTCGGAAAAAGTGGAGGATGATCTGAAAATTTACCTGCCGGAGGCGCGCATCGCGCGTATGGATGCGGATACGGTGCGCGGCAAATATGCGCTGAGCAGGCTGATTCAGTCGTTTGAAGAGGGAGGCATAGATATACTGGTGGGCACGCAAATGGTGACGAAAGGGCTGGACTTTGACCGCGTGGGTCTGGTGGCGGTGCTGAGTGCCGATCAGCTTTTGCAGTTTCCCGACTTCCGCGCCTCTGAGCGCGCTTTCCAGCTGATGACGCAGGTGGCCGGCAGGGCAGGCCGCAAGCACCGGCAGGGCAAAGTGCTTATTCAGGCGGTCAATACAGCGCATCCGGTGCTCAAAGAGGTGCTCAACCACGATTTTGCTTCCTTTATTCAGCGCGAGCTGCAGGAGCGCAAGGATTTTCACTACCCGCCTTTCAGCCGGCTGATTCGCATCACGCTCAAACACAAGGATCCCAGGGTGGTCAATGAGGCAATGCTGCTTTTTAGCAACCACCTGAAAGCTGCCCTGGGCGATTGGGTGCTGGGGCCGGCAGTGCCTTATGTGGGGCGGGTCAGGGGCCTCTACCTGCTGGATCTGCTGGTGAAAATCGACAGGTCCTCAGCTAAAATCGGCTATGCCAAAAATCAGGTCAAAGAGGCTGTCAATGTGTTGCAGACAACGCAGGGGATGAGCGCTGTGCGCATCAATATTGATGTGGATCCTTTTTAACCAGCGTATTATTTCGCAGCTGCTCTTTGGGCTTTTGCAGAAAGCCCAAAGAGCAGCTGCGGCACGCTAGTGGCGGCAACTGCACCCACTGTGCAGGAAGCTGTCGCCATACATGGGCCATGCATTGCCGCTGCCTTCCTGCTCGAAGAAGAAGGGCAATCGCTGCCGCTGGTAGTTGCCCACTTCATTCATGTTTTCAGCATCGTAGAGGCGGCCGTTGACCATGGTGTAGCGGATGGATTCCGTATTGCGTATGTCCTGCAGCGGGTTTTTGTCCAGCACCAGCAGGTCGGCCAGCTTGCCGGCTTCAATGGAGCCGATTTCTTTATCCATACCGAGGTAGGCTGCTCCGTTGAGGGTAGCACTGCGCAATGCCTGCAGGTGGGTCATGCCGCCCTGCTGCAGCATCCACAGCTCCCAGTGTGCACCCAGCCCCTGTAGTTGCCCATGGGCGCCCAGGTTGATGTTGACGCCCGCATCCTGCAGCTTTTTGCACGACTGTGAAGTGAGTATGTGTCCGTTGCGGTACTCTTCTTCCGGTGCCATGGTGCGGTGGCGTGAGCGGCTGTCGATGATGGCGCGGGGGGTAAAGCGCAGCAAACGCGTCTTTTCCCACACATTGGTATGTTGGTACCAGTAGTACTCACCGTTGAGACCGCCATAGTTGACAATGAGGGTAGGCGTATTGTGGGTGCGCGTCTGCGCCCAAAACCGCACCACATCGTCATAGAGGGGTGCCACGGGCAGGTTGTGCTCGATGCCTGTGTGGCCGTCGGCCACCATGCTGAGGTTGTGGAAAAAGAAAGAGCCCCCTTCCGGCACGACCACGACCCCCAGCTCACGGGCAGCCTGCAGCACCTGCTGCCGCTGCTCGCGCCGCGGCTGGTTATAGCTTTTTACGGAAAAAGCGCCGTAGGCGGCGGTGCGGCGGATGGCCGAACGGGCATCCTCAACGCTGTTGATGATGGCTTTGAAGTCGCCGTCGGCGCCATAGAGGATGTTGCCGGTAGAGAAGAGGCGCGGCCCGACCATGTGGCCGGCCCGGATCATCTCTGCCTGCGAAAAGATCATTTCTGAGTTGGATGACGGATCGTGGGCGGTAGTAACCCCATAGGCCAGGTTGGCAAAGTATTCCCATTGTTGCTGCGGGCTGATGCCGAAGCGAAAGTTGCCAAGGTGACCATGCACATCGATGATGCCGGGCATAATGGTCTTGCCGCTACAGTCAATGACCTGCGCTTCGCGCGGCACGCGCACAGAAGCGGCCGGGCCCACGGCCACGATGCGGTTGCCGTCGACAACGACGGTTCCTTTCTCAATCACCTGATCGCCTTTCATGGTGATGATGCGGGCGTTGCGGAAGGCCACCACGCCCTGCGGCTTGTCCGCCGCGAGGCGCAGGCCAATCTTCAGGCCGACGGTGTCGATGGGCGGGATAGAGTCCGGCGCTCCCTCGAGGAAAGCAAACCGCTGGTTGAGCTCCTCGCTGAAGTACTCATCGCCCAGCGTCCAGTGCAGCCGCTTGCTGTCGGCACTCCAGTGCAGGCTGATACCTGCATCGCGGGCTACCTGCGCAACGGGTACCGCCTTGGTGGAGGCGCTGATGCCCATGGGCTGACCGGGCAGCGGCATGGGGGCAATGTATACTTTGTACAGCTCAGTGAAGGCAATCCAGCGGTTGTCGGGACTCGGCACAAATGAATTGGCGTACTGGGTGGTGAAAACCGTCTTCTCGTCCGTTCCGTCGAGCTTGTAGCTGATCATCTTTTTGCTGAGGCTGCCAAACAGGTAGCCGCCCGTCTGGGCGTAGATGCGCTTGCCGTCGGCGCTAAACTGCGGAAATTCCCCCTGGGCAGCGACGAAGGTCGGCTGGCCACCGGCGGCCGGCAAGGTATATATACCCGGCACCTTACAGTGGGTAAAGCCCTGGTGGCTGTTGCCTTCATCTTTGCGGAAGACAATCAGCTTGCCGTCGGGCGAAAAGGAAGGGCTGCGGTAGATGCCCTTCTCGGTAGTGAGTAGTACCGACCGGCCCGTGCGCAGGTTGAGTTTGTGCACAGCCCCCATGCTGGTGTCGGACCAGCTCACGTATACGAGCTCCTGCCCGTCGGGCGAAAAAGCCGGCTCAAATTCGAGCGCCTGGCTGCTGGTCAGCCGCTCCGGCTGCCCGCCGGGCAGTTGCTTTTTCCACAAGTAGCCG
>JAUMBM010000163.1:0-8498 GCA_032115735.1 Saprospiraceae bacterium | reverse complement strand
ATGCGCAGCCTTTTTGCCACTTACAACTTCGACGGGGTCATCCATCTGGCTGCTGAAAGTCATGTTGACCGCTCTATCGAAAATCCGATGGCGTTCATCCACACCAATATCGTGGGGACGGTCAACCTGCTCAATGCTGCACGTCTGCAGTGGCAGGGGCAGATGGAGGGCAAGCGCTTCTATCATGTCTCTACCGATGAGGTCTACGGCTCGCTGGGCGATGAGGGTTATTTTACGGAGGAGACTGCTTACGACCCGCGGTCGCCTTACTCGGCTTCTAAAGCCAGCTCCGATCATTTTGTGCGCGCCTGGCACCATACCTATAAGTTGCCGGTGGTAATTTCCAACTGTTCTAATAATTACGGGCCTTTCCAGTTTCCCGAGAAGCTGATTCCGCTCATCATTCACAACATTCGCCACCAGCGGCCGCTGCCGGTCTATGGCGATGGCAGCAACGTGCGGGACTGGCTCTGGGTCGGCGATCATGTGGAGGCTATCGATCTGATCTACCACCAGGGACGGCTGGGGGATACCTACAACATTGGCGGACACAACGAGCGTCGCAATATAGAGCTGGTCACCAGCCTGTGCGATATCATGGACGAGCTCCTCGGGCATCCGCCTGCTACCTCCCGCGCACTCATTACTTTTGTCAGGGACCGACCCGGCCACGACCAGCGGTATGCCATCGATCCGGCTAAGCTTATGCATGAACTCAACTGGCGGCCCTCGGTTTCGGTCGACGAAGGCCTTCGCCGCACCGCGCAGTGGTATCTCGACAACGGCAACTGGCTGGAGCATGTGACCTCCGGGGCTTATCGTGCCTATTACGACCGGCAGTATACCGATCGCTCATAGCGTGTTGACTGTTTTTGTCAACGGCTTCCAACAGGGCTCATTTCCGCGGATTACCTTTCCTATTGGTAAAAGCGCGCAAACAGTGCTGTTAACTCGGGTAGCTGTTCCAGAGGTATTCTTCACCCGCAACAGCTGACAGCTTGTTTTAGCTGGCTGACAATTTGTCTTGGTTTGACTGTCTTTTTGTCGCTTGTCCTTGTTTTTTGGTGTCAAAATTGACAAGAAGAGGGGCGAAAGCGCGCTTGGCACGTCAGTTGCTGATAGTAGATAAATTATATTTCTAACCAGACAAATTGAGCTAAAAGCACAAGCAATATGGGTAAAATTATTGGAATTGACTTAGGGACAACCAATTCTTGTGTGGCAGTCATGGAAGGTAATGAGCCGGTGGTGATTGCCAATGATGAGGGTCGTCGTACTACGCCTTCGGTGGTGGCGTTCATGGACAATGGCGAGCGCAAGATTGGCGATCCGGCCAAGCGTCAGGCTATCACCAACCCGACGCGCACCATTGCTTCTATTAAGCGTTTTATGGGCCGCCGATTTACGGAGTCACAGACCGAAGCTGGCCGTACGGCTTACAAAGCCGTTAAGGGTGACGGAGATACGGTACGTGTTGATATCGACAGCCGCCTCTATACGCCACAGGAGATTTCTGCTATGATTCTGCAGAAAATGAAGAAAGTGGCCGAAGATTTTTTGGGTCATGAGGTAACGGAGGCAGTCGTTACAGTGCCTGCTTATTTCAATGATTCACAGCGGCAGGCAACCAAGGAAGCCGGCGAAATTGCCGGTCTTACCATCAAGCGCATCATCAACGAGCCAACAGCGGCAGCGCTGGCTTACGGTCTTGATAAGCGCAACAAAGATATGACCATCGCTGTCTATGACCTGGGTGGCGGTACGTTCGATATCTCTGTCCTGCAGCTGGGTGAGGGTGTGTTCGAGGTAAAATCTACCAACGGGGATACGCACCTTGGGGGCGACGACTTTGATGGTGTCATCATCGACTGGCTGGCAGATTCTTTCCGGCAGCAGGAGAATGTGGATCTTCGCAAAGATCCCATGGCGCTGCAACGACTCAAAGAGGCCGCTGAAAAGGCGAAGATTGAACTGTCGAGCTCCGCTGAAACGGAAATTAACCTGCCTTACATCACAGCCATTGACGGCGTGCCCAAGCATCTGGTGCTGAAGCTTTCACGCGCTAAATTTGAGCAACTGTCCGATAGTCTGGTCGAGCGTACGCTCGAGCCCTGCCGTAAGGCAATCAAAGATGCCGGCCTGACTGTGGGTGAGATCGATGAGATTATCATGGTGGGGGGCTCTACCCGCATCCCGCGCATACAGGAAGCTGTCGAGAAGTATTTTGGCAAAAAGCCTAACCGCGGCGTAAATCCCGATGAGGTGGTGGCTGTGGGTGCAGCTATTCAGGGAGGTGTACTGAGCGGTGATGTGCAGGATGTACTGCTGCTGGACGTTACACCGCTGTCACTGGGAATTGAGACGATGGGCGGTGTGTATGATGTGGTCATAGAATCCAATGCTACCATCCCGACGCGCAAGTCAAAGGTGTACTCTACAGCTTCAGACAACCAGCCTTCTGTGGAGATTCACATCCTGCAGGGTGAACGTCCAATGGCGAAAGACAACCGGACAGTTGGCCGTTTTATCCTCGATGGTATCCCACCGGCACCCCGGGGCGTACCGCAGGTAGAAGTATCCTTTGATATGGATGCCAACGGTATACTCAATGTGTCGGCTACGGACAAGGGTACTGGCAAGAAGCAGAATGTCCGCATCGAAGCATCTACAGGCCTGAGTAAAGACGAGATCGCACGCATGAAGGCTGAGGCGGAGACCAACGCAGAAAGTGATCGCGCTGCCCGTGAGCGGGCCGAAAAAATCGTCGGTGCTGACTCTCTAATCTTCCAGTCTGACAAGCAGCTCAAGGAGTTTGGTGACAAACTGCCGGGCGATAAGAAGTCGGCCATCGAGTCGGCGCTGACCGAACTCAAAGCGGCGCATCAGTCACAGGATATCAACAACATTGATGCAGCTACAGAAAAGCTGAACGCAGCCTGGGCTGCTGCCAGCCAGGAAATGTACGCTGCAACGCAGGAAGCCGGTGCAGGCCCGGGTGCTGATGGCGCCGGCCAGTCTGCCAAGCAGAATGCAGCCGATGATGTTACTGATGTAGAATTTGAAGAAGTGAAGGATAATCGCTAAGCGAGATTCCGATCAATAATTTAGAAGCCTGTTTTTTGATCTTTTCAAAAAACAGGCTTTTTTTATGCTGCAGTCAGCGCTGTTGTATCCGTGCGCAACCAGCCTAAAAAGGAAATGTCCTCTGAGTTACCTCCGAGGACATTCGATACTATGAACAAACACTCACCCAATTATTCTTGATCGGCTATGCCGATGATTGCTTTAGCTGTTTGTTGTCTTTTGATCAACTTGACAATACAAAGAACCAGTATTTCGCATTAATGAAAATCACGGAATTGGTTTTTTTGTGACATAGCAAGAAGGCATTAAAGGCGTTTTTATAGTTATTGTATAAACCTATGAGGCATTTTTTCATAAAATATTAATAAAATAAATATTTTTAAAATTGTTTATTCGGTTTTTTTTAGTTTTTTATTTTGACTTTGTTAAAATTTTATTTTAATATTTTGATAATATTCAATATAAATAATAAAAGGAGATAATTTGCCTAAATACTTGGCCTTGTTTGATTATGTTACAAAAAGAATGCAATTTTTTGACAACTTTTTTTGAAATTTTTTGGCTATTTCCCGGAAGGGTGTTGCCAGTACAGGAGCACAGGATGACGGGACTAGCGGACCTGCCACAGGTCGCAGTGGGCCTGTACCCGAAATGTGCAGGCAGCGGTTTCTGTCTAAGCCTAAATAAAAAAAGGTATTGCTTTCGCAATACCTCTTTACATTTAGCAAAAAAGGCACGAACACGCATGTTGCAGTGAAGGCCTCGCAAGATTCGTCACACTGGGCCTGGAAAGTGGAATGGGATTACCAAATGCGTAAGGGCAACGGAATCCTGTCGTACCTTTGCAACAGTAGTGAATGAAAAAAAATCTTTCGTGGGCTCGATGTTTATGAAGCAAATATCTATTGAAATATCCCCTCAAATTGATACATTTGCATTTGTTACTGTATTGGTATTCTTGTTTGATTTTGTATTATGTTGTTGAATGCCAGTATTTTAATATTCGTGTAATTGGAGAAAATTGTAGAATGGTATGAAAGAAAGCAAGCTGATAGCCTATATTAGTCGGATGAATGTACGTGAACGGGAGCGTTTCCGCCTGTTTGTACAGTCTCCCTATTTTAACCAGCACGAAAAAACAACCCGTCTCCTCGAGATTATCATGGAGCAGCCCGACATGGCAGCGGCTTCTTTCGATCGGCAGCAGGTGTATGCGCGTCTTTTTCCGGGCGAGCCCTTCGATGAGCAGCAGTTGTTCAACGTCATGTCTTACCTGAAAAAACTCCATCATCGTTTTTTGGCGTTTGAGAAGTTTGAGGAGGATGACCTCGAGGAAGAGTTGCTGACGCTGGAGGCTGCTTTTACCCAAAACCAGTTTGACCTGCTTAAGAACCGCAGCAAGCAGATCGAGAAGAAGCTGTCCAAGTATGCCTATCAGGACAGCCGCTTTCTGATGGCCAACTATCGTCACAGCAATGTGCTGGGCTACTACAGTTCGCATTACGAAGATCGCTCTAATCCCGAGTTGCTGCAGCGGATGCTCAACTATCTCGATCGCTACTATCTGCTGGAGAAACTTAAGCATGCCTGCCACCTCACGGCCAATAACATGAACGTGAACGCACACTTCGACCTGAGTTTTTTTGATGCGCTGCTGGATTACTACCGTACCAATCGGGAAAAATTTGCGGATGATCGCGGGGTGGAGTTGTACTACACCATCTATATGAGTCTCAAGGAGGCCAATGAGCCGGGACACTACCAGCGCCTCAAAAAACTGCTGATTGATGAGCTGGAATATTTTGGGCTTACCCAGCAGCGCGACTTGTTTATCTCTGCCAACAACTATTGTATCAGCCGCATCAATCAGGGGGAGGCCAGCTACCAGCCGGAGCTTTTTCAGCTGTATAAGCAGGGGCTCAAAACGGGCCTCATCCTGGAGAACGATCTGCTAACGGAGTGGAACTTCAAGAATATCACCGCTTTGGGCTGCCTGCTGAAGGAGTATGAGTGGACGGAGGAGTTTATCGAGGAGTACCGGGACAAGCTGCCCGTTCACCGCCGCGAAAATGCCTACAACTACAACCTCGCCCACTTTTTTTACAGCAAAAAAATGTATAAGGACGCGCAGCGGGTGCTGTTGCTGGTACAGTTTTCTGATGTAAAATACCACCTGAGTGCCAACACCCTGCTGCTCCGGATTTACTATGAGTCGGGCGATACCGAGGCTTTATTGTCACTGATCGATACTTTCCGTATCTACATTATCCGCAATCGCAAGATGACGGTAGAGCAGAAGCGGGGATTTACCAATTTTCTCAGGTTTGCCAAGAAGCTGGCCCTGCTCAGGCATCACGATGGCACCTACTCGCGGCGGGGGCTGCAGGAAAAACTGACAGCGCTCTACGAAAAGCTGCGGGCGACGCCCAATGTGGCCAATCGCATCTGGCTCGAAGAGGAGTGCCGGCCTGCTTCGGTTAAGGCGGTGGAAATGGCCGATTTGGGAGAATAAGCTGCCGCTGCAGCCTTGCTGCGGACGCATTAAGTTGTGCTGTTTGTACAGTGGTGGCGGTGTGACTGCATAAATGCGTGCAGCTCCCGAATAACCACCTTTTGACCCCGGGGAGAAAATTCCGAACGGGCACCTAAACCATTCTGTTGGCCGGATGGTTTCCAATGGGTTGAAGCTATGGCTGGCTGGCGGTGCGCCGGCAGCCCGGCAGAGCTGAGACCAGGGCGGATTCATCCTGCTTTTTCACTCAATAGCCAAGCTGCGTGGAGCATCTCAAGTATCTCAATAAGTTTTTTTATAAGTACCGCGGCAAGTTTTTGCTGGGCTTCCTGTTTGTCACCATTTCCAATTATTTCCGGGTGTTGCAGCCCGGTATGATCCGGGAGGGGTTTGATCTGGTGGTGGAGCAGATTGCCATGTATCGACTGCTGGATGGCTTCGACCTGCAAAAGGAGTACTTTCGCCTGCTCAGCACTTCCCTTATCTACTATGGTGGACTGGTAATCCTGCTGGCGATCGTGATGGGGATTTTTATGTACTTCATGCGGCAGACGCTGATTGTGATGTCCCGACTGATTGAAAATGATTTGCGGGAAGAGATCTTCGGGCAGTACGAACGCCTGAGCCTCTCTTTTTACAAGCGCAACAATACGGGCGACCTGATGTCCCGCATCACGGAGGATGTTTCTAAGGTGCGCAACTATCTCGGGCCCGTACTTTTGTACGGCTTTAACCTTTCGAGTACGGTCATTCTGACGGTCTATGTGATGCTCGATGTCAACCCGACGCTCACACTTTATTGCCTCGCGCCGCTGCCTTTTTTGTCCATCAGCATTTATTATGTGAGCAACATGATTCACCAGCGCAGCGAGCGCATACAGCAGCAGCTGGCGATGCTCAATGTGACGGCCCAGGAGGTGTACAGCGGCATTCGGGTGGTGAAGTCTTATGTGCAGGAAAAGCCTACCGCCCGGCATTTTGCAGAGGAGTGTGAGTCATTTAAGACCGAGTCGCTGCGACTCACGCGGGTGGATGCCTATTTTTACCCCCTTATGCTGCTCATGATTGGCGCCAGCACCATACTGACGGTTTATGTCGGCGGACTTGAGGTGATCGCGGGCAATGTGACACCGGGCAACATTGCCGAGTTTGTAATCTATGTCAATATGCTGACCTGGCCGGTCACCTCTATTGGCTGGATTGCCTCGCTCACGCAGCAGGCGGCAGCTTCTCAGAAGCGAATTAATGAATTTTTGCAGATTGAGCCGGAGATTAGCAGCCCACAGACGAAGCCGGGTGCGCTTCAGGGCGATATCGTCTTCGATCATGTGAGCTTTCGCTACCCGGATACGGGCATTCAGGCGCTGCAGGACGTCTCTTTCCACCTCAGGCCCGGGCAAAAAATGGCCATCATTGGCAAGACGGGCTCGGGGAAGACAACCATCGCTGATTTGCTGTTGCGTATGTATGATTTACCTGATGACCGTATCCGTATCGATGGCAGGCCTATCCGGCAGATGGATCTCGACAATCTGCGCGCCCGCACCGGCTACGTTCCGCAGGATGTGTTCCTCTTTAGCGATACCGTTGCTAATAATATTGCCTTCGGCAAAAGAGGGGCTACAGAGGCCGAAATTCATGAATTTGCCCGCTACGCGGCCGTCTACGACGATATTATGGGGCTGCCCAATGGATTTGCTACCTTGGTCGGAGAACGCGGTGTCACCCTCTCTGGTGGCCAAAAACAGCGTGTCTCCATCGCCCGGGCACTGATCAAGCAGCCGGATATCATTATACTCGACGACTGCCTGTCGGCAGTGGATACCCATACCGAGCGCACCATACTATCGTACTTTACCGACGCGCTGCGCGATAAGACAACGGTCATCATCACCCACCGTATCTACAGCCTGCTGTCTTTTGATCTCATCATCGTGCTGGACGAAGGGCGTATCGTAGAACAGGGAACCCACGAGCAGCTGATGGCCCGCAAGGGGGCTTATGCAGAGCTGTACGAAAGACAGCTGGTTGAAGAGACAGAAACTACTGCCTAAAAATCAATTTATTGTATTTCTTTTGTTTTGTTGTCCAAATGCCTACTTTTGTATAACAAATGACGATTGTTACCCAAATACAATGTAGCAGTATGGATCAACAGAACCGGGGGGGGCATCCCGACAGTGTCTACTCAATTAAAGTCAGGGCCGGCAAAAGGCGTACGTATTTTTTTGATGTCAAGCGAACGAAGGGGGATGATTTCTACCTTACACTGACAGAAAGCACCAAGCGTCTCAATGACGACGGCATGGAGCGGCACAAAATTTTCCTCTACAAAGAGGACTTCAACCGCTTTTTGGAAGGACTCGAAGAGGTGATCAACTACGTGAAAAACGAGTTGATGCCTGAATACGATTACGACGAATTTGCCCGCCGCTATGAGGAAGATGAAAATTCTTCCTTTGGTCAGGGCGATGCGCCCCGTAGCCCGCTGCCGCCTCGCCGCGAGGACAATCCTCCGCGCATCGATGATGAGGATATGAGTTGGTAGTGTAGCAAAATTACTTCACCGCTCAGGCGGTGAAGTAAAACAATTCGCAAGTGCCTGTTGTGGTTTTTCTCGAAAAACCACAACAGGCACTTGCGTAAAACACATCCCGGTATGCAATCGCTAAAAACGCGCTTTGCGCCCACGCCTAGTGGCCTGCTACACCCTGGCAATGGCCTTTCCTTCATCATCACCTGGGTGCTGGCCCGCGCAGCCGGCGCCTCCATCCTGTTGCGCATCGATGATCTTGATGAGCAGCGACGCCGACAGGCTTATGTGGAAGATATTTTTTATACCCTCGACTGGCTGGGGCTCGACTACGATGAGGGGCCTGCCGGGGTCGATGATTTTTTGGCT
>JAUMBM010000162.1:0-3958 GCA_032115735.1 Saprospiraceae bacterium | reverse complement strand
CCCAGTTCAGCCGCTGCGGTGATAATGCGCGCCTCGTCCCACAAGCCCGCGGCCAGCAGAGTCGAAAGGACCTTTGCTCCGCCCTCAACCGTAAGATGCCCTATGTTGTGGCGGTAGAGCTCCGACAGCATGGCAGATGGCCAGTCGGCTGCCGCAAAATCAAGCAGACAAAGCCGCACATTGGGCGGCAGCTGCCTGCCGGAGCGGTCTATACCTGCCTGTGAGAACAGCCATACGAGCTGGTCGGGCGCAAAAACGCGCAGGCTTGCCGGCAGCGTGCGCTGCCCCTCCAACACGACCCGGGCAGGTGAGCGACCGGGAAAGTAGCGGCTGTCGAGGCGGGGATCATCGGCCAGGGCCGTACCGGCCCCTATGAGGATGGCATCTGTCTGCCCACGCCAGCGGTGCGTAAGCCGACGCGTAAAATCGTTGCTGATCCAGTAGGCACCGGCACCGGCAGGTGCCATATACCCATCGCTGCTGCGCGCATATTTGAGTACAATATACGGTCGACGCAAGGAAGCAAAAACATTGCGGGGCAGCGCCAGCAGCGCCCCTGCTGCCGGGAGAATACCAGTGCGCACCTCCACCCCTGCTGCCCTGAGCAGCCCGACAGAGCGGCCCGACACTTCGGGCGTAAAATCCAGTTGGGAAACAACCACCCGGGGGATGGCATGCGCGCGGATGAGATCCGTGCAGGGGGGCGTTTTGCCAAAAATACAACAGGGCTCCAGCGACACGTAGAGTGTACTGCGGGCTATGAGCGGCCGGTCGACAGCAGCTACGCTGTTGACAGCCATAACCTCCGCATGCGGACCTCCATAATACGCGTGGTAGCCCTCACCAATGATGCGCTCCTCATGTACGAGGACAGCACCTACCGCCGGATTGGGCGACACTTTTCCCAGCCCCAGCCTGGCCAGCTGAAAGCAGCGCTGCATGTAGGCCTTGTCGGCTTCACTAAAAGCAGCAACACTCATAGTTGGCGGCTTGCGCGAATCATCTCGCGTTTGCCCGGAGGGCCAGGCAGGCTTTCTACCTCAAAGCCCAGCGTCCGCAGGCTGCGCTTCACCTCCCCTTTAGCACAATAGGTAACCAGTACCCCGCCCGGCAGCAGGGCATCGTACATTTTACCCAATGCCTCAACTGTCCACAGATCGGGCTGGGCCGAGGGGGCAAAGGCGTCGTAATAGATGAGATCAAACTGCTGCGCAGGCTCGTAGGCCTCCAAAGTCGTAAGCTTTTTACAAAAATAAAAATCTGCCGACAGGCGATGCAGCTCGTCCGGCGGACAGGCGTGCAGCTGCAGGAAGACCTCCCGGTCGGCTGGCAAAAGCCGAAGCTGCCCGGGATAATTGAGCACCTCCACCTGCTCCAGTGTGAGCGGGTAGGCCTCAATAGCCTCATAGCGGGAGACTTTGAAGTGATGCTCCCGGGAGGCTAAAAAGGTTAGCAGCACATTGAGCCCTGTGCCGAGACCCATCTCGAGAATAGAAATTGATTTTTTCTCCAGCAGCAAGGGGAACAGTCCGGCATCCAGAAATACGTGCATACTCTCGCGGATAGCCCCGTAGCGCGAATGGTAGCTCACGCCGAAGGTGCCGGAGATAAGCGTATGGGAACCATCCTGTGTGTCAACGACTGCAATATCTGTCATACCGGCTATGTGCTCAGGAGTTGGTGGCCTGCAGCTCTTCCTCGAGCTCAGCTACCTGAATGTCCAGATGAGATGCGTCGTAAACGCACTCCCCTTTGGAAATCAGCAGCACTTGCGGCGACTCGTGCCAGACCGAAAATTTGTCAGCAATGTACTGCGATACAGGCCGGTAGGTAATAAGATCCAGATAATAAGGGACGACTGCCTCCGGGGACAGCGTCCAGTCCTGTTCCAGCCGCATTTTGGCCATGGAACTGATGGAGCAGCGGGTGCTGTGTTTGAAGATCAGCACCGGCGTCTGCATGGACATGTCGGCGATAGCATCGACTGTGGCAGTATCCGCCAGCGTACGCCATTGAATCATAGAAGTAGAATTGAAAATTGTCGGGTAGAAACCTGGCCAGCATGCGCAAGCCCCTGCCCACGTGAAGCAACGTACGGCTGGTTAGAAAATAGCTGCCAGGGTCCAGTCTACGACCGTAGTAACGACCTCCTGCAGACTGAAATTGGAGGGGCAGCCAACACCGCGATTGCAGGAAGAAACGCTCAGCAGCGCTACGAGCGCAACAGCAACCGGAAGGAGGCGGCGGAAAGAAGAAGTTCTCATGATTTTATAATTTATGTACATAATTTGCAAACTAACGAAACGGCCCGCTGGTTTATTTTAGGGGGTAAAAAAATAATAAACCCGGCGGTTTGTGCTGCCCCAATGGCGTCTGCACCAAAGGGCACGCAAAATTAGGGATATTGCGGCTTAGTAGCAAGTGATTAGCCGAAATGACTTGTTAATTAAGGCAAAATCCTTATTTTTGCGCCGTCCGGGCGATCAGCGGTGGTTTTGGACCGGATCTTTTTGCACATACTAAATACAAGTTTTATATGGCGAGGACACTTACATTGCGCGATGCGCTCCGCGAGGCCATGTCGGAAGAAATGCGCAGGGACGACAGCGTATTTCTGATGGGTGAAGAAGTGGCAGAGTACAATGGCGCCTACAAGGTCAGCAAAGGAATGCTGGAAGAATTTGGCCCCCGTCGCGTGATTGACACGCCGATTGCCGAGCTGGGTTTCGCAGGTATTGGTGTGGGCGCTGCTATGAACGGCCTGCGCCCGATCGTGGAGTTCATGACCTGGAACTTCGCTGTGCTTGCCTTCGACCAGATCGTCAACAACGCCGCCAAGACGCTGGCGCAGTCGGCCGGGCAGTTTCGCTGCCCCATCGTCTTCCGGGGTCCTTCAGGAGCTGCCGGTCAGTTGGCGCAGCAGCACTCGCAGACGTTCGAAAGCTGGCTGGCCAATACGCCCGGACTGAAGGTGGTTTCTTGTATTGACCCCGCTGATGCCAAGGGGCTTCTCAAATCTGCCATTCGCGATGACGATCCCATCTGTGTGATGGAATCCGAGATGCTCTACGGCTTCGAAGGTGAAGTGCCCGAGGGCGAATACCTGACCCCCATTGGGGTTGCGGCTGTACGCCGCGAGGGTACGGATGTGACCCTGGTGTCCTTCAACAAGATGATGCTGCCCACGCTGGAAGCTGCCAACGAGCTGGCCAAAGAAGGTATCAGTGCGGAAGTCATCGATCTGCGGACGATTCGCCCGCTCGACTACGATACCATCATCCGCTCGGTCAAGAAGACCAACCGCCTGGTCGTCATCGACGAATCCTGGCCATTTGCGTCTGTATCTACTGAGATTGCCTATGCCGTACAGCGCAAGGCTTTCGACTACCTCGATGCGCCGGTGATCCGGATCAACGCGGCAGATGTATCGCTGGGGTATGCCCCCACGCTGGTGGAAGCTTACCTGCCCAATGCTGCGCGGATTATTAAGGCGGTCAAAGAAGTGATGTATATGAAGGCCTGATGCAGGCTCTTTCCAACTTTTTTATAGAGGTGTGGCCCCACCTTTTGCCATCACAGTGGGCATGGTTGCTGCTCAGTGGCCTGCTGATAGGGATGGCCAAAGGTGGGGTCAAAGGCCTCACCATTCTGGCAGTTCCCCTCCTCGCTGCCGCCTTTGGCAGCAAAGCCTCAACGGGCATTGTACTCCCCATGTTGCTTTTCGGTGATGTTATTGCTGTGCGCCACTACCATGCGCACGTGCGCTGGTCTTATGTGCTGGGCTTGCTGCCCGCAGCCGTTATGGGTATCGGCCTGGCCATGTGGATGGGTATGCGGGCTGATGAGGCCGCTTTTGATCTCTACCTCGCCATCGTTATTCTGCTCGGCCTTGGGCTGATGCTGTGGCAGGAATTCAGGCCGCTGCCGGCTTTCATCATCGAAAGCAAGGCCTATGCCT
>JAUMBM010000161.1:0-3190 GCA_032115735.1 Saprospiraceae bacterium | reverse complement strand
CTTTGATCATTCCGGCCCGGGCCGGTAGTACGTAGTCCATGGTAAGCAGGTTTACACAACAAGGACGATGAAAATTCTGGTTATTCGTTTTTCCTCGATCGGGGATATTGTTCTGACAAGTCCGGTCGTTCGCGTGCTCAAGCAGCAATTGGAGGCTGAGGTTCACTTTCTCTGCCGGCAGTCATTCCGGGAGGTAGTAGCGCACAATCCGCACATAGATCGGCTGCATACCATCCAAAAGCGGGTACAGGAAATCTTGCCGGTGCTTCGCAAGGAGCGTTTTGATTACATCATAGACCTGCATGGCAACTTGCGCAGCTGGCAGGTGAAGTGGGCTCTGTGGTCCGTCCCTTCGCGTACATTCGACAAGCTCAATTTCAGAAAATGGTTGTTCACAACCTGTAAAATCAACCTGATGCCGGCGGTACACATTGTTGACCGCTATCTCGCGACAGTTGCAGGACTGGGGCTGACTGCTGACGGAAAGGGGCTTGATTATTTTGTGGGTGAACAGGATGCTGTCGATCCTGCCAGCCTTTCGCCCTTGTTGGCAGGCAATAGGTTTACGGCTGTGGTAGTGGGTGCTGCGCATGCGACCAAGCGGCTGCCGGAGGACCGACTGGCAGCGTTGTGCGACCGCCTCGACGGGCTGATTGTACTCCTGGGAGGTCCCTCAGACCAGGCGGTTGGTGAGCGCATTGCTGCGGCCGTGGGCAGCAGGGTTATCAATGCTTGTGGTAAGCTTCGACTCAATCAGTCGGCCGATCTGTTGCGGCAGGCCGATCGGGTGATTACACATGATACGGGGCTGATGCACATCGCGGCGGCTTACGCCAAGCCCATCGTAAGTATTTGGGGCAATACAACGCCCGCGCTGGGTATGTATCCCTATGTGCCTGAAGGGCAGACCGAAAACAGGACGCTGGAGGTTTCAGGCCTCGCTTGCCGGCCTTGCTCAAAAATAGGGTACGACGCCTGTCCCAAGGGGCATTTTCGTTGTATGCGCGATATTTCATTCGAAGGTTTGTAACAATCGCAGACCCCGGGCGTATGAATGCTGGTAAAACAGCCGAAAGGCATCAAAAAATGCACGCATTTTGGCTATTCCGGCTCAAAGAAGTAAACTTTCAGATAGCTTTTCCAAAAAAAAGCTATCTTTCGGCTTCGGCTTTTGACATTTGCCATTTATCTAAAATTGATATTCTATGAAGTGGAGCAGATTTATACTCGCTGCCGGACTTGTTTGCTTGCTCAAAACCCTCGCTGGACAGGATATCCACTACACCTTGTTCAATATGGCTCCGCTGACGCTCAATCCGGCGCTGGCTGGTGCTTATGAAGGAACTGCCCGTATCGGGGGTATATATCGCAATCAGTGGTTTACGGTGACAGACATGTCTACACCGACTTTCTATATCGACGCGCCGGTAGTGCGGGGTTTCCGCAAACAGGACTGGGTGGGTGTTGGTCTCAATATGTTTCAGGATCAGGCAGGTACCCAGCGACTGATCACCAGCGGAGGTCTGTTTACAGCTGCTTACCATTTTTCGCTGGACAAAAAATCGGATAACGTGCTGACCCTCGGCGGGCAGTATGGTCAGGTGCAGCGGCGGATCGATTACAGGACGATCCGGTCTGAGGGTAATAACTTTGATCCTTCACGTAATGATACCGATTTTCCGCTGGATGCGGACAGAAGCGGCAACTATGCCGATATCAATGTGGGCTTGCTTTTCAGGTCGAAGGTCAGCGATGAGATGTCTTTCGAACTGGGCGCCCGTATGCTGCACATTGCTTCCAGAGAGTACTCCAGCTTCGCAGCAGGTGGAGCGCAGCAAAAGCGTGAGCCCAACTTCGGACTTCATGGTTTGGTTAACTACCGCCTCAACGAGAAATGGAGTGCCGAACCGACGTTTATGTGGCAGACAACCCAGGGAGGGGGCAATGAAATTTCCGTACAGGCCTGGGGCGTACATGATTTTAAAGAGGATATTGACCTGCGTATGGGATTGGCGTATCGCGTAAAAGATTCCGCCAAATTTTTATTTGGGGTCGACTACAAAGATTTTCGCGCCGCGCTGGCTTACGATCTGAACATCAGCTCTGCGAATCCAATTACCAATTATCAGGGTGGTTTCGAAATAGCAGCCTACTACATCATCAAAATCTATAAGAAGCCGACATTGCAGCCGGCAATTTTGTGCCCCCGCTTGTAATGAATATTGGGGTGGCTGCGTTTAACAGGATGTGATGTCATCCTGTAATGATGTCAAAAGAGCTAATTTTTTTAATCGCCTCTTGTCTTTTGGGGCAAGCGGTCGCTGATAAACGTCCATATGACAATGCTAAGTAAGCTTGGTATGAAAAAGATAATCATCCTTTCAGTGCTGGTATCGGCAGCACTGAACGTTTTTGCACAGCCTATCAACAAGTCTTCGTACGAAACCATGTTGTTGCTGGCCGAAGAGGCCAAGGCCAATAACGATTATTACAACGCTTTGCAACAGTACGAGAAGGCTTACGAAGAACGTGAGGATAATGCACTGGTGCCTGCGATCGCAGAGCTGTACTATCTCATCAGTGATTATGGTAAGGCTGAGCGGTTTTTGGTGCGGGCACTTCGCAGGGACAAGGATAAGGAGCTGGTAAATGCGCGCCTTCAGCTCGGGCGCACCTATAAAATCAACGGAAAGTATGATGATGCTATCACGGTTCTGCAGGAGTACATTGGTCTTATCGATGATCCTGTGATGAAGCAGCTGGCACAAAATGAAATAACGGGGGCAGAGCTGGCTCTCTCAGGGGCTTCAGGGGCTTCCAAAGGTGTGACGGTAACCCTGCTCGACAAGGTCGTCAACTCTCCTTTTTCTGAGTACTCTCCTATGATCTCCTCCGAGGGGAAGGCGTTGTTGTTTGCATCAGCTCCTGCCGATGGTGTCATCATCGTGGATGATGCCAATGACCCGGAAAAATACATACGGATTTTCAATACGGCTAAAACGGAAGCAACCTACAGCAAGCCCGAGCCTCTGGGCGAAGGTGTCAATCGTCCGGGTTTCCACAGCGCTAATGTTTCGCTGTCTCCGGATGGCCGGCGTATGTTTTTTAATCGCATTGAGCTGAAAGGGAATACAGCCGGAACTGCCAAAATTTATCTGAGTGAGCAGGGCGAAGATGGCTGGAAAAGTGC
>JAUMBM010000160.1:0-1655 GCA_032115735.1 Saprospiraceae bacterium | reverse complement strand
CTTTGCTAAGGAAGTGCGCGCTACGCGCGGGGTGGCACCTGCTGCCAGCAGTAGCTTTACTTACGGCAACGTATTCTACGTACCCAATGGCAACGGTCTGTTTGCCCGCTACATAGGCTTTGGCGTGTCCAACATTGAGGACGTTATCGACCAGGAGGTGAGCGTTTTCCTCTACCGCTGGGAAGGTGATACCAATGGCGACCTGACGGTAAATACGGACGAAACGGAGCTGCTGGGCTTCAATTCCTACACCTTCACAGGCGAGGAAGGCGACGAGCTCATCTGGGTATCGACCAACGAGGATGGTGCGATTGCGCTGGAAGACGACTACTACTATATCCCGGTCGTGCAGTACCAGGATGTCAACCAGGTTGACTTCTTCCTCCAGGCATCTGAAGATTTCGACTACTCGGCTATGAACTTCTACACGGACTCACTCGGTCGCCCTCGCTACGGAGCAGCCCTGAATGTTGGCAATGCCGATGAAGAACTCAGCCTTGTCGGCTTTGGCCTTGACATTGTGCCAGTGGTGCGCATGTCCATCGGCGCTGACATCAACGTGAGCACAAAGGAAACCCTGCTGGCTGCGGATGCAGTGCAACTGTTCCCCAACCCGGTCAGTGAGCTGGCTACGCTTTCCTTCCGCCTCAGCAGCCCTGTACAGGCACTGGTGAAGGTGTACAATGCTGCCGGTCAGCTGGTGCTCAGCCGTACGCTCGCACAGGTACAAAACGAGCAGATTCAATTGTCTGTCAACGAATTGCCTGCAGGCAACTATACCGTGCGCATCGAAACAGCGCAGGGCAATACGAGCCTGAAAATGACGGTACAGCGCTAATCTGCTGTATGGATCTTATCTGTAAAACGCCCATTGGCAGCTGCGGCTGCCAATGGGCGTTTTGCGTATTGAGCTGCTTTGTAAGTTTTTTTTAAAAAAATACCCCTGCGGGCGAGCCGCAGGCGGCTTCCATTTGTTAGAGGGAAAAAGACAGACATGAATGAGCAACAGGCTTTAGCGAAGGCCACTTTAGGGGGCGGCTGTTTTTGGTGTGTAGAAGCCGTATACAAATTGTGTCCGGGCGTGGAGAGCGTACTGCCGGGCTATAGCGGCGGCACTGCTGAGACCGCTGACTACGATGCCGTTTGCTCCGGCACTACGGCGCATGCAGAGGTAGTACAGATAAGTTTCGACCCGACCCGGGTCAGCTACGAGGAGATACTGCATGTTTTTTTCAAGACCCACGACCCTACCACCCTCAACCGCCAGGGCAACGATCGGGGCCCCCAGTACCGGTCGATTATTTTTTACCATGACCTGCAGCAGCGGGCGGCAGCAGAGCGGGTGATGGCAAATGCAGCCAGCTGGTGGAAAGATCCCATCGTCACGCAACTGCAACCCTTTGAGGCCTTTTACGAGGCTGAGGACTACCACCACGATTACTATGCGCGGGTGGGCGACCGCAATCCTTACTGTACCTATGTGGTGGCTCCCAAGGTAGCCAAAATGCGTACTTACCTGGCTGAAAATGGCAGTTGATCAGGATTTTTCAAGCGTGAAGCCAAAAGTAGAACCCAGATCGGGCGTGCTGCGCACGTTGATCGTCTGTTTGTGGGCTTCGAGGATATGCTTGACGATGGACAGGCCGAGCCCTGAA
>JAUMBM010000159.1:0-5345 GCA_032115735.1 Saprospiraceae bacterium | reverse complement strand
CGGGAGCAAGCAGCTCGGGAGAATGCAACTGCTCAGCTTGGTACAGACGGAAATCCCGAAACTGGTCAGTACGTTAATCCAACAGAAAACACTGGCGGGGATAATGAGGATGGAGGTCACCCGGCTACCGGGCAGGGTGCAACTTCCGGTGGTGATGAGGTGGATACAACAAATCCGCAACCGCTTGAAGCGCCCTCTGTGGAGGATCCTGAAAACGAGTCTGGTACAGACACCCATGGGGCCGGACCGGAAACAGGATCAGGTACGACAGGCGAATCCCCATCTGCAGAGGGAGAGAATGCTGACAAAGGACACCAAACGACAACCAACGTGGATACAAATACACCGCAACCAACAGCCTCTACGCCCGAGCACAATCCATTGCAGGCGCTGAAAGAGAATATTGCCCAACTGGAAGCTTTGCTGCAGGCACATGAAGAGGCAGAGAAGCGGGCAAAAGAGGCACTGGCTGTCTTGCAGGCAGCGGTACCTGCAAAACCGGGTACTGGCAAGACGGTGTTGATTTCAGGGGCAACTTCGGGTATCGGTAAGGCTACTGCTCAGCGCTTTGCACAGGAGGGCTACCGGCTCATCCTGACGGGTCGGCGGGCAGATCGGCTGCAGTCACTGCAGGATCAGCTTATGCAGCAAACGGGTGCAGAGGTGCTGTTGCTCAATTTTGATGTGCGCGACGCGGGAGCTGTACAGGCGGCGGTTGACGGGCTGCCGGATAATTGGCGGCAGATTGATATCCTCATCAATAACGCCGGTAAGGCCAAAGGGCTGGATTTTATTTTCCAGGGACAGGAAGATCACTGGGAAGAGATGATAGATACCAATATCAAGGGGCTTTTATACCTGACACGTGCCATAAGTCCGGGCATGGTTGCACGCAGAAGCGGCCATATCATCAATGTCGGGTCTACAGCGGGTAAAGAGGTCTATCCCAAGGGTAGCGTGTACTGCGCAACCAAGTTTGCCGTTGATGCACTCACCAAAGGGATGCGCATGGATTTGTACGACAAGGGTATTCGGGTATCACAGGTCAGCCCTGCGCATGTAGAGGAAACAGAATTTGCGCTGGTGCGTTTTGACGGGGATGAAGAAAGAGCTCGCCAGGTGTACGATAACTTTCAGCCGCTCAAAGCAGCTGATGTGGCAGCCGTGATATTGTTTATGGCATCGCAGCCATCGCATGTCAATGTACTGGATGTAGTTGTCCAGTCGAGCCAGCAGGCATCGAGTACCATGATAGACCGTTCGGGACGGGCGGAATAGGTGTGCTTTGGCAGGTTGAACTATCAAAGCGGTAGATTTTGCTCATCAGGGGCCATGGTGCAATCCATGGCCCCTGGCATTTTGGGCCAGTAAGCAATTGGCTCAGGGGATCTGGGAAAAGATTTTTATTCCTGAAGATCCGCCGCCGCTTCGCTGGCGCTCACGCTGCCTTTCTGCCCGCCGCCGCTCCGCCGGGCGCTGGAAGATGTCAAATCGTTTGGCCAGAATATAGCGGAGGCTGAATCCGCTCTGCAGGTAAGCATCCTTCGTTCCTCCACTCAGATGGAGCGCGGGCTTGATATCGTAGGACAGGTTGAATCTGCCGATGGATATTTCTGCCCCGCCAATAACCGTGATACCCCAGGGATTCTGGATGTTCGGGTCACTGCCTGTATACCAGCCTTTGTGCAATCCACCACCCAGAAACAGATTCAGTCTGCGGCTCAGGATGGGATAGTGCTGTTGCCCGAGCAGGGTTACCATGGATTCGTCGTGTTGAAAACTGGACTGCAGAATGCCCTCTACTGAAAAATTTTCATCTACTACCGGGAGCCGCAGACGGGCAGTCATACCCCAGTCTGTCCCTAATCGCAAACCAGCAGCAAAGTCAAAAGACTGCCCGTATAGGGAGGCTGTAAGCAGGAGGAAAGCAAATGTAATCTGAGTGACGTAACGCATAATAAATTGTTAATTAAGTAAGTTGAACACTAAGTAGTCAGGGGTTGTTGGCAGAAAAACAGGGTTGGGGTATGGCTTATTGAAAAAATAACCGTAATTTTGTACCTTGAGTTAATGGTGTGTTTTAGTGGGTTGTTATTTGCGTCTTTCAAAGCCTTCGGGGTATGCGGCAGTGCATCATTACGACAGGCGGTTTTCGGGAGTTCTAATCTCAATTACATACAGCCCTTGTAACGCGTGCAGGTGAGATTTCTATATGTTAAACGACGTCACCACGCAGCTCGCATATAGATAGGACGCTTAATTTTTCGAGTTTTCTCACCCGATACAGGGCAGTCCGATTTTAGGGATTGCCAGTTGCATGATAGTTAATCAAAGGCAGAAGGAAATGCCGGTCAGGTCGGGAGTTTGTGTCGCGTTTTGTACGCGAACAAATCGCGTGACAGGTATGTACCCTTATTATTATATTTTGGTCGCGCTCTTCGGGGATGGTATCTTCAATTAACCGAAGTAACAACGCATAATAACATGAACATTTCTACATTGAGTAGTCCGAAAAGGACCAAAACAGTACAAAACCTTTTTGATAGCCCGGATTCGTTTACGCTAGACAAGTCGGCCAGCAGCCGTGCTGTTGCTTCAGGCCATTCGTGGATTGCGGTAAGGAGAAAAGGCTACGGACTCGTTTTGTTAATTTTTATCTTACTAGGGATTAGCGGCGGGCTGCCCGGGCAGTCGGCAACGATGCTTACGAAGGCTAAGTCCGGGTCGCTTATTTTCATGGAAAACAGAGGGCAGGTGCTCGATGAGCGGGGGCAGTCACGGGCAGATGTGCTTTTTATGGCCAGAGAAGCGGGCATCAAAGTAGCGGTGACTTCCAACGGGATTAGCTTCCAGTACGAAAAACTAAAGGGAACGCCTGCTTTTATCTCTCGCGACAGACCCGTCAGCAAATACGATGGTGGCCTGCAGGCGAAAGAAATCGACACCTGGCGTATCGACTTGCAGCTGCTGGGGGCTAACCCCAGACCGCAGGTGGTGTCAGAAAAACTGAATCCATACACTGAAAATTATTATAATATTACACATGCACCCGAAGGAATCACAGGGGTGAGGGGCTTTGAACGCATTGTAATGAAAGAAGTATACCCCGGGATTGACTGGGTCATCTACTCCGCAGAGGGGGGCTTGAAATACGATTTTGTGGTTCATCCCGGAGCTTCACCCGACCAGATTCAATTGTCGTACCAAGGGGCAGAGCGCGTTGTTCTTGATCGGCAGGGCCGACTGCGGGTATACACAGGATTGGGGGAGCTTACGGAAGAGGCCCCGGTATCTTTTGCCGGCACCCGGCGCGTCCGTTCATCCTTTAAGCTGCAGGCAGGGGTGGTTTCTTTTTCGGTTGGGGACTATGACAAGTCCCTGCCGCTCGTAATTGACCCGGATGTGACCTGGGGGACGTATTACGGGGGTACAGGATACGACGAGGGCAACTCGACCGCTACCGACGGGGCGGGCAATGTGTATCTGGCAGGCTGGACCACCAGCGTTAACAATATCTCTGCCCAGGGCTTTGTCAATATTTTTGTGGGCGTACAGGATGCATTCATCGTCAAGTTCAACCCCGCCGGTAACCGACTATGGGGAACCTACTATGGTGGTGATGCTTCTGATGTTGGTTACGATCTTACGGTTGACGGTAGTGGTAATGTATACTTGGCGGGTGCTACCAACAGTCCGTTCGGGATTGCGCAGGGCAGTGTCCACCAGCCTTTTTTGGCAGGCGAAGAAGATGCCTTTCTGGCTAAATTCAATCCCAACGGGATTCGCCAGTGGGGCACTTACTACGGAGGGGCGGGCACCGACAATGCTTACAGCGTAGCAATTGACGGTGGTGGCAACGTTTACCTTGGCGGTGAGACCACCAGCACGGGAGGTATCTACGGAGGTAGTGGTTTTCAGTCTTCGCTTGGAGGAGCCGGCGATGGCTTTGTTGTCAAGTTTGATGGCTTTGGCCAGCGCATCTGGGGGAGTTATTATGGGGGGTCTTTTTCTGATCTGGCCAATTCTGTGGTAGTGAGTGGTTCCGGGGAGGTGTATGTATGCGGGCGTACGAGCAGTCTCAACGGCATTGCTGCCGGTCCGGGCATACATCAAGGATCTTTTGCCGGTGACAGGGATGCATTTCTTGTAAAATTTGCTGCTTCCGGCGAGCGTTTGTGGGCCACTTATTATGGTGGTTCTTCGGATGATATTGCCCACGCGATCGATTTGGACGGCAGCGGCAACGTATATATTACGGGAGAAACGCGAAGCAGCGCCGGCTTTGCCTCGTCTACGGCTCACCAGCATCAACTCGGGGGTTCGTATGACGGGTTTGTTGCAAAATTTTCACCACAGGGTGCCAGGGTTTGGGGTACTTACTTTGGAGGTACAGCCCTCGATGCCGGTTTTGATCTGGATACAGACGCTTTTGGCAACTGCTATATGGCCGGCTATACCTTTAGTTCGAATGCCATTGCATTCAATGGTTTCCAATCCATGATGGGTGGCAACAACGATGCCATGCTGGTAAAATTCAGCCCGGATGGAAATGTGATCTGGGGGAGCTATTTGGGTAGCTCAGGCTTTGATTTTGCTTACGCGATTGCTTCTACCGTGTCGCCTACCCAATCTGCTTACCTGGCAGGCTTTACGTCCAGTCTCACCAACATCGCTGTGGGAGGGCATCAGATGGTACACGGAGGAGGATTCTACGATGCCTATCTGGCCAGAATTGGCGATGCGCCCAATTGCCCGCCGCCTGCAGAATATACAGTCACGGGTGGCGGCACATACTGCCGTGGTGATCTGGGCATAACGGTTGGACTAAGCGGCTCACAGACGGGCGTTACGTATTATTTGTATGTAAACGGGCAGAGCACAGGAACCTTTCAGGTAGGAACGGGCAATCCGATTAGTTTTGGGTTGCAGCGCGAGGCAGGGATGTATACCGTGGAGGCAGTAAATCCTTGTGGCACAACCGTAACCTCTTCCACTGTAGCCATCTATGTCAACAATTTCAGTGCCGGACAGATAGGCGATGACCAGACAATCTGCCCCGGTGAGACCATTGCACTGCTGGCTCCGTCGGTGGAACCCAACTCCAACGGGGTGCTCTATCACCAGTGGGAAGTGAGTACCAATGAAGGGCTTAGCTGGACGGCCATACCGAATGCCAATGCGATCAGCTACCAGCCTTCGAATCTGGGTACAACCTCCTGGTTCAGAAGGCTCACAACGAGTACACTGCAGAACGTCAACTGTACGCAGTACACCAATGTGGTAGTTATCACCATGAGTGAAGACGGAGATCTGGCGCTGGTCTGTCCGCCCAACCAGACGCGCTA
>JAUMBM010000158.1:0-7208 GCA_032115735.1 Saprospiraceae bacterium | reverse complement strand
CGGCGACTGCAGGATATAATAATTGGGGCTTGCAGGCGTATAGCCATCGGGCGAATAGCCGCCTGTGGCCAGCAGCCGGATCCCCCCGGCTGCCTGCCCGTTGGCATCGATGAGTTCGAGCACCTGCTCTTTGAGCAGCGCCGGCGCCGGCAGCGGCTCCAGTCCCAGCCTTTCCGCGGAGCGGTAAAAGCGGCTGATATAATCATCAAAAAAGCAGGGCTTTTTGTCCTTGAAGAGGAAAAAATCGAACACCCCAAAGCCGCGCAGCAGCCCCAGGTCGCTGACATGCAGTTGCGCCGCTGAAGCGGCTACCAAGGCTCCGTTTAAGTGGCAATACGGCAGCATAGGCATTTTTTTACCGGTAAAAAAAGCAGCGGCGGCAGCGCGCTTTCGCGCCGCCGCCGCCATCGCTACTTGCCGACCGTGTCGGCCAGGCTCATCAATTGCAGCGATTTTTCAAAATCCTGCCGGCTGAGCGTCGTTTTGCAGACAATCGCGCGCGGGCGACCCGGCAGCAGGTCGAAATAATTATCCGTGAAAAAGCCATCCCCCTCCCGCAGGCTCAGGTAGAGATTTTTGGCCAGCAGCTCGGTAGAGAGCTCAATACGATAACCGCCCTCGACAGCTTCGATGGTATACTGCGGATTGGAGACCGGCAATTTGATGTGCTTGGGCGCAGTGAAATACAGCAGATTGTCAGTCTGCACCCGCCCGTCGGCCGATGTGAAGACCGCCTCCAGCACGACGGAAGCCGTATCATGGCCGCTCAGCAGCGTCTGCAGCGGCAGCTCAAAATACACCTGGCTCGTGTTGGGCGACAGCTGCAGGCTGTTGCTTTTTTCCCACAACACCTGCCCGCCAAAGTCGAGCAGCCGCAACTGCAGGCTGCCGGGCAGCGGCTGCAGCAGGTCGGAGATCCCATACACCCTGAGCGTTCCGTCCGTCACATCAGGCGAAATCAGGCAGGCTTCAAAGCCTTTGCGCACGAAGTAGTGCAAGGCCTTCCAGCGACGGTAATAATCGGTACTCGACCAGCTGGCCACCGGCCAGCAGTCGTTGAGCTGCCAGTAGAGCGAGCCCATATTGAGCGGCATGCGGCGGCGGTGCGCCTCAATGGCAGAGCGGATGGCCTCGGCCTGCAGCACCTGACCTACATAGAGGAAAGGCTCGAAAGCCGTGGGTATCTGGTAATACCAGCCCATATATTCTTTGATGCGCAGGTTGCCAATGCCGCTGCGCTGGTGAGCTGCCATGACCTCCGACTCTATATCCCAGTCCTCGGGCACGGTATAGGCCTGAACAGTCCTGAACTCCGGGAAGGACTGGAAGCCGTACTCGCTCATGAAACGGCCAATATTATCTTTGAAAGCTTCAAAGCGCTCGCGGCCATGCCAGACCCCCCAGTAGTGAATATCCCCCTTCTGGGTATTGTTGCCCGCCAGCTCACCATAGTCTGCCATGGGCGATGACGGCCAGTAGAAGCGGTCGGGATCGTGGCGGGACACCACCTCCTGCAGCAGCACATGGAAAAGCGTATCATAGGCCTGCCAGATCGCTGCACGCTGGGTCTTGTTGTACTGCTGCTTCCAGCCCCAGCCGCGTTTTTCATCGTACTCTGCCCAGGCGACATCGATCTCGTTGTTGCCACACCAAAGGGCAATCGAAGGATGGTTGCGCAGGCGGCGGATATTGTCGATGGCCTCCTGCCGCACATTTTCGAGGAAAGCGTCATCGCCGGGATACATGCTGCAGGCAAACATAAAGTCCTGCCACACCAGAATCCCGTGGCGGTCGCACAGCTCGTAGAAATAATCCTCTTCATACACCCCGCCGCCCCAGACGCGCAGCATATTCATATTGGCATCGACGGCCAGCCCGATGACCCGCTCGTATTCGGCCCGGCTCACGCGCGGCAGAAAGAGGTCATTGGGTATATAGTTGGCGCCCTTCATAAAGACCGGTACGCCATTGAGTTCCACATAAAAAGAAGCCCCCAGGGAATCAGGCTCGCGCACCAGCCGGAGCGTACGCAGGCCCA
This sequence comes from Saprospiraceae bacterium, assembly GCA_032115735.1. Taxonomy (GTDB): domain Bacteria; phylum Bacteroidota; class Bacteroidia; order Chitinophagales; family Saprospiraceae; genus JAUMBM01. Next base: position 5,170 of record JAUMBM010000158.1, on the reverse strand, counting down.
CGGAGGTTGTGCGCAGATCAACGGGCTGGTAGTCTGCCTTGAGCAACCGCGTCTGCAGGCTGTAAAGATGCGCCTCCCCCAGGCCCAGCGACCACCAGCGGCGCGGGCTTTTTATAAAAAGCGGCACGGCAAACTGCTGCTGCCCCGGCTGCAGCTCCACGAGCTGCCAGGAAGGCTGCATATTTTCCCCTTCGACAGACAGCTCTATCCGGTAGGCCCCCGCTGAAGCGCTCTCGACCGTCACCCAGGCCGTCAGCGAGGCCTGCTCGTCGGTCAGTGAATTCTGGCGGATGAAGACATCCGTTATGCGCGCATCGTTCCAGGCGCGCAGCTCCACCGGCCGCCAGAGGCCGGAAGTAACAAAGCGGGGCCCCCAGTCCCAACCGTAGTGATAGCCTGCTTTGCGCGTGAAGATGCTCACCCGCTTGTCTCCCATACCTCCGACCTCCGACTGGTCATTGGAAGCAGGCAGCGGGTAGCCCAACTCGAGTAAGGCCGTCACTCCTTTCTGTATGGGCGAGCGCAGCAGCACACTCAGTTCATTTTCCCCCGGCTTAAGCCACTGCTTCACATCTACGGCCCACTCGCGAAACATATTGTCGGCCCGCAGTATGAGTACCCCGTTGAGATATACATCCCCGTAGGTGTCGATGCCGTGGAAGAACAACTCGAGATGCTCGAAGGCCAGCAAGCTGTCATCGACAAAAAAGCGATTGCGGTACTCCCAGTCAACCTTGTCGATCCACTGCTGCTCCCGCTCATTCATGCGGTAGTAGGGATCTTCAATACGGCCGTTGTGCAGCAGATCCGTGTGGACGCAACCCGGCACTACGGCCGGCATCCAGGTTTCGCCGGCCGCAGCCTGGCGGAACGTCCAACCGTGGTCGAGCAATTGTTTGGTGACGCCTCCGGGCGACTGAGCGAAAGAAGAAGACATAAGCAGCCATTGAAAAGTGAGCAAGGAGGCCAATGCAAGCGGCCGGCGGCAGTGATGCGCCAAGGCAGAGAACAGATACCTCCGGGCATGTTGTACGGACCTGGACATAAGTTGATTGATTAAAATAAACAGTGCAGGCAAGGTATTTTGCTGGTTGCCCCGCAGGCGGGGCGCATGGTCAATAAGCCTTTTGAGTGTGGCTTGTTTTTTGCCTCCGGCAAAAAACCCGGCACGCACCAGACGAATCCCTCTCAGCCGGCTGAGAGGGATTTGGCCACCTGTTTTTTTGCAAAAACAGATAATCTGCCCTTTAATTTCGCCCCCGGGGCGGCAAAATACTTCTGAGGCAACCACGACCAAAAATAAGCTTTTCTTTAAAAATCAGCGATATTCCTTTGCCAGGCATACAGCAAAAGAGCGCAGGTTGGCAGCATTTAGCAAGAGAGCTTCCAAACATTTGGGAAATAATTGCATTTTTGTAGTATTCTTTCACAAACGACACATAGAAATGCGGGTGATTGAGCCTGGCATAAAATATCGACGCACATGAGTTTGTCATCCATTTCCATCCAGCGGCCGGTGCTGGCGACGGTACTATCCATCACCATTGTGTTGTTTGGCATTATTGGATACTCATACCTTGGCATACGGGAGTACCCCAATGTAGAATCGCCAATCGTCACCGTATCCACCAATTATACGGGTGCAAACGCAGATATTGTTGAATCTCAACTAACAGAACCCATCGAGCAGGCCGTCAATGGCATCGCCGGTATCCGGTCTATCAGCTCGGTGAGCCGCGATGGCCGCAGTACGATTACGGTCGAATTCAACCTCAATGTCGACCTTGAGACTGCCGCCAATGACGTGCGCGACAAGGTCTCGCAGGTTATCAGAACTCTGCCACAAGATGCTGATCCCCCCGTAGTTGCAAAATCAGATGCCAACGCACAGCCGATTATTTTTCTGAACATACAGAGTGATAAACGAAGCCTGCTGGAGCTGACGGATATCGCAGAAAACATCTTCAAGGAGCGTCTGCAGACGATTGAAGGTGTCAGCGAAATCAGGGTATGGGGAGCGAAGACGTATGCCATGCGGCTGTGGCTGGATCCAAACCGCTTATCTGCTTATCAGCTTACCGCACTGGATGTACGTAATGCCCTGCAGCGTGAAAACATCGAACTGCCTTCGGGCAGCGTGGAAGGTGCCAGTACCGAGCTGACCGTGCGCACCATGGGGCGCATGTCTACGCCCGAAGAATTCAACAACCTCATTATAAAGGAAGAAGCTGGCAAAGTGGTGCGTCTGCGCGATATTGGCTACGCAGAGTTGGGGCCTGAGAATCTGCGTACAATCTTACGGCGCGACGGTATCCCCATGGTGGGCAATGCCATCATTCCACAGCCCGGTTCCAACCACATCAGCATAGCGGACGAGTTCTATCAGCGTATAGAACGCATTAAGAAAGATTTGCCAGCAGACATCAAGCTCGATATTGGCTTCGACAACACTTCTTTCATACGGGCATCCATCAAAGAAGTGGAGGAGACCATCTATATGGCCTTCGTACTCGTTGTGATTATTATTTTTCTTTTCCTGCGCGACTGGCGTACCACACTGGTGCCGGTGTTGGCCATCCCCATTTCGCTCATCGGTGCATTTTTCATCATGTATGTAGCCGGGTTCTCCATCAATGTGCTCACATTGCTTGGGATCGTACTGGCTATTGGATTGGTGGTAGATGATGCCATTGTTGTACTGGAGAATATATATGCCAAGATTGAGGGTGGCATGCAGCCACTGCAGGCCGCATTGGCCGGATCACGGGAAATATTTTTTGCAGTCATTGCTACAACAGTTGCCCTGATAGCGGTTTTTTTGCCTATCATCTTCCTGCAGGGGCTCACGGGCCGCCTGTTCCGTGAGTTTGGATTTGTCATTGGCGGTGCTGTTACTATTTCTTCTTTTGTAGCCCTGACGCTGACACCTATGCTGTCGTCTCGCCTCTTGAAGAAGAAAGAGCAGCCACCTTGGTTTTACCGAGTTACAGAACCATTTTTTGAATCCCTGAATGGCGCTTACAGCAGCAGTCTCGGATTTTTTATGCGCGCCCGATGGATGGGTTGGGCTTTCATGGTGGTCACCGGCGTCATGATCTACTACTTGGGCAGGTCCCTGCCGTCAGAACTGGCCCCGATGGAGGACAGAAGCCGTCTGCGGGGTTTTGCTACAGCACCTGAAGGGGCCACCTTTGAGTACATGGACGCCTACATGATGCAGCTGGTTGATCTGGTACAGCGGTCGGCGAAAGATGAGTTGGCAGGCGTAACTTCCGTAACTTCACCTGGTTTTGGGGCCTCTTCCTCTGTCAATTCAGGGTTCCTGACCATCATCCTGAAGGATGCCGATCAGCGGTCACTCAGCCAAAAGGAAGTATTGAACAAGCTGATGCCACAAATTTCATCGCTCACGGGCGCACGGGCTTTTCTTTCTCAACAACAAACCATCGGTGGTGGCCGGGGTGAGCTGCCTGTGCAGTACGTCGTGCAGGCAGGTACGCTTGACCAGCTGCGGAAGGTGCTGCCCAAATTTATGGAAGAGGTTGCCAAAGATTCTACCTTCAATATTTCTGAGCTGGATCTCAAGTTCAACAAACCAGAAATACGGATCGAGATTGACCGCAACAAGGCTCGCGATCTGGGGGTATCCATGTCCGATATTGCACAGACGCTGCAATTGGGTCTCAGCGGGCAGCGGTTTGGGTATTTCATCATGAACGGTAAGCAGTATCAGATTATCGGCCAGATTCAGCGGCAGGATCGCGATGCGCCCATCGATGTAAAATCGCTCTATGTGCGCAGCCAGCGGGCGGAGATGATACAGCTCGACAATCTGGTGACCTTGGTTGAGGATACGGCGCCGCCTGCCCTCTACCGCTACAACCGATTTGCTTCGGCAACCGTATCTGCAGGCTTGGCTGACGGGAAGACCATCGGTGACGGTATCAAAGCCATGGATGCAATCGCTGAGCGCGTACTGGACGATACCTACCTCACTTCCCTGTCGGGCTCGTCCAAAGATTTTGCAGAGAGTTCATCCAGCCTGGGTTTTGCTTTTCTGCTAGCCATTGTGCTGATTTACCTTGTTCTGGCTGCGCAGTTTGAGAGTTTCCGCGATCCTTTCATCATCATGTTTACTGTACCGCTTGCGCTGGCCGGTGCCGTTCTTTCACTGTCTATATGGGAGCAGACGCTTAATATATTCAGCCAGATCGGCATCATCATGCTGGTGGGTCTGGTAGCCAAAAATGGTATCCTCATCGTAGAATTTGCCAACCAGCGAAAGGAGCAGGGGCTCAGCAAGCGCGATGCCATCATGGAGGCTGCCGTAGGTCGCTTCCGGCCTATCCTGATGACCAGCCTCTCCACTATTCTCGGTACACTGCCGATTGCGCTTGCATTGGGTGCCGGTTCTGAAAGCCGCGTATCTATGGGCATTGCTGTGGTGGGCGGATTGGTCTTTTCCACCCTGCTGACGCTCTACGTTATTCCGGCTATTTACAGCTACCTGTCTACCGAAAAGCCCAATGTGCTGGTCTCTGTTGAGGAAGAAAAGGCTGCCTGATGATATGTATGGACGGCTGTAGCCGCCCATGCGCACTGATAAAAAAAGGACGCTCCCCTGAATCAGGGTAGCGTCCTTTTGGTTTATAGAGGTCGCTACGAAAAGCGATGCAGCTTAAAAATCAGCTGTACGCGGTGCTCTTGGGAAAGGAATCACATCGCGGATATTGGTCATACCAGAAATAAACTGCACCATCCGCTCGAAGCCCATACCAAAGCCCGCATGCGGGCAGCCACCAAACTGTCGGAGCTGCAGATACCACCAAAGGTCCTCTTCGTGGATACCCATTTCCTGCACGCGCTGCAGCAGCAGGTCATAGCGTTCCTCACGCTGCGAACCACCGATCACCTCCCCGATGTAGGGGAAAAGAATATCCATGGCGGCTACCGTACGCCCCGGCTCATCCGGCTGCTGATCGTTGAGGCGCATATAGAAGGCCTTGATGTCCCGCGGATAGTTGCGCACAATCACAGGCTTCTGGAAATGCTTTTCTACCAGATAGCGCTCATGTTCGGCCTGCAGGTCGCCTCCCCAGACAGGTTCGTACTGGAACTGCTTCTTTTTGAAAGGCTTTGACTCGCGGAGGATGTTGACGGCCTCCGTATA
>JAUMBM010000157.1:0-3319 GCA_032115735.1 Saprospiraceae bacterium | reverse complement strand
CCGTGGGACAAATCAAAGCCCAGAATGGCATCACCGGGTTGCAGGATGGCTAAAAAAACGGCCGCATTGGCCTGTGCTCCCGAGTGTGGCTGTACATTAGCATAGTCAGCACCAAACAATGCACACAATTCATCGATGGCCATTTGCTCAACTTCGTCGACAATCTCGCAGCCCCCGTAGTATCGCTTACCCGGGTACCCTTCAGCGTATTTGTTGGTAAGGCAGCTGCCCATGGCATCCATGACCGCCTGACTGGTGAAGTTTTCTGAAGCAATCAGTTCGATGCCCTTGCGCTGGCGATCCAGCTCCTGCTGGATGAGCGAAAACAACTGTGGATTTCTGGACATATTTATACCATTGTCGTGAATAATACCGCCACGCAAAGGTAAAGGAATTGAGGGCAGAAAAAAAGGAATCACCGCCTTGTCGCATGTTTTTAAAAAAAACTAGCTTTCCGGCTGCAGATCTGAAAAAAATCCGTTAGCCACCCAGGCTTGTACACCTCCTTCGAGCTGGTAGACATCCTCGAAACCGGCTGCCAGCAGTTGTCGTACTGCCAGTTCACTACGGCGACCCGTCTGACAGTATACGATGGTAAGTCTCGAAGAATCTAACCGATGTAAGTAATCAGGGAGTTGCGGAAGCGGAATCAGCTCACCGCCGATATTCATTTGGCTATGCTCCTGTACCGTTCGGATATCGATAAGCTGTATATCTTTCTTATGGAGCAGGAGCTGTCGAAGGCTGGCAGGATCAATAGCAGGCATCTCTTCGCGTGCAGCTGTGCCACAGAAGGCTTCATAATCAGCAAGTTGTTCTACCCTGGTGCCGGGTCGACTTTGAAATCGAATACGGTGGCTGCTGAAGCTGAGTGCATCAAAATAGAAAAGCTGGCCCACAAGGGGCTGCCCGAGGCTGGTTGCTACTTTGATGACCTCGGTAGCCTGCAGACTTCCTATGATACCCGGCAATACACCCAGTACACCCCCTTCTGCACAGCTGAGCGTTGTTCCCGGTGCGGGTGGCTGTGGATACAAATCCCGATAGTTGGGGCCGCGACTACCGTCGCTATGCGGGAAGTTGAAAACACTCAGCTGTCCCTCGAAGCGAAAAATTGCGGCATAGACATTCACTTTGTTCAGCAGCACACAGGCGTCATTGACCAGATAACGGGTAGGAAAGTTGTCTGTACCATCGGCGATGATATCATAGCCTTCCATAATGCTCAGGGCATTGGCGGAGGTGAGGGCCAGGGGGAAAATTTCTATCAGGACATGGGGATTGATGCTGTTTAGTCGATCGCGGGCAGCTTCCACCTTAAGTCTCCCGAGGTCTTCCTGCCCGTAAAGTACCTGTCGCTGGAGATTGCTGAGGCTGACTCGATCAGGATCAACAATGCCCAGGCGCCCCAGTCCGGCAGCCGCCAGATAGGTTAGCAGCGGAGCTCCCAGTCCACCGGCACCAACCACCAACACGCTGGTCTGTTTGAGCAGTGTCTGTTTCTCTTGCCCCCAGCCGGGCAGTACCCAGTGACGTGTGTAGCGGGCTTGCTCCTCCGGTGAAAAAACAGTCATAGCGTGTGCGAAATGTATTGATCAACAATTAGGTATACTGCCCGTCGTCTTCGCGCGCGGTATCATCCCATCCCCGGCATCCCACAGGGTTTGCCATTTAAAGAGAAAAATAATAAAAATTGAGTATCTTTGTATATCTCGCAATAATAATTCCTGCTTTTGGCAGGATTAATCCCATGAACTATGCAACTGCGCTTCTTTGTCCAAGCGATGGTTCGGCGAATATATGTGATGATACTGTGTGTTGCAGGAGGTCTTTTGGGAAGACCTGATGTATTAGTCGCTCAGCCCGCGGTACAGACAGCCATACCGGGCTCCTTTGTTGCGCCCTTCTCTTTCCTTAATGGTGCTCTTACCCAACCGCTGGATATTGACGGCAACGGACAGGCAGATGTCATTAGTCCCTGTTCTTGTGGTAACATGCCTACCATTCCCAATGGAGCAGCGGACAATACAGCCGGTATTTTTCACGATCAGTTAATTGTAGCAACGGGCATCAGTGGGCAGCAATGGCGTATACTGGCGTCCAACGGTGTGCTTAGTCGTACAAGTCTGCAGCCACTGTCGGCCGGAACTATCCTGCCAGAGGTGGGGCAGACTGGTATCTATGTATTACAGATGGCGCATCGTTCGGAGGAGGGCTATAGTGCACTGTTGCATGCACCAGTCGCATATCCCGGGCAGTTTTTTGGTCCGTTGGAGTCCACCTGTTACTACCCGCGTCCGCAATTTTCAGGGCTGGATAATTTTTATTGTGTCAACGACGGGAATGCACAGTTGGCTGGCTTGGCTACCACAGGTTTTAACAATCACCAGACAAACCTCGAACCACCCCTGGGATTCTTTTCTGTAGTTCGGGAAAGCAATCAGCAGGTCATCAATACTTCTGTCTTTTCCCCTTCAACCTTGGGTGCCGGGCAGTACCGGGTGAGGTATTTATTCGATGCCGGCAATCAAGCGTATACCTCTCCGGAGAAGACAGGCTGTGTTGCTACGGCAGAGAGTCAGGTAGCAGTGAGCAACGGTGCTTTTTTGGCTTGTCTTTCTTCCCTGAATTTATCCTTCCCGACGGATTGTTCTATCAGCATAAGTCCGCAGTTGGTCGTGGCCAACGCTTCTGCCATCACCGAGGGGGTGACTGTGAGTGTGTTTACCAATTCCGGGGTCAACCTGGGTACAACGATCCCTTCAACCTATGCGGGGCAGACGCTACGGGCTACTGTATTTGATGAATGCAGCGGACTCAGTTGTAACACACAGCTTACCGTCAGAGATGTATCTCCTCCTGTGCTGCAGGTTCCACCTGACAGAACACTTTCCTGCCAGCAATCAACAATGCCCGCCACAACGGGGGTAGCTACGGCTATGGATTGTACCGCTACAACCGTTACCTTCACTGATGAGGTCACTGAAAATGAATGTGCTGTCAACCCTAAGGTGATTCGCCGCACCTGGCGGGCAGTAGATGCTGCGGGTAATGCGCAGACGGGGGTGCAGACAATACGCACGACGCGCATCCGGCCGGGACAAATTCGTTTTCCTCAGGACAGAGTGATTGGCTGTGCTGCCTACAGCCAGCAACCGGCACTGGCTGCTCCGACTGCTTCGGGTGCAGGCCTGCCCGCATTGGTGGAGGTGCCGGGTTGTGGTCTTTCGTATACACATACAGATGATACCCTGCGCTACTGCGGGACGAATATACCTGACATGATCATCCGGCGCACGTGGTTTTTACTGGATGAGTG
>JAUMBM010000156.1:0-16261 GCA_032115735.1 Saprospiraceae bacterium | reverse complement strand
TGATATCAAAATCTTCGATAGCACTGAGTGGGTTGATACGTGTAGGCTCTACCGCCTGCAGGTTGCCAAGAGCATCCCGCTGCGTAATATCCCAAATGTTATTGGTAATATTGAAAGCATTGATCGGACTCCAGAAGACGTTACCATCCGGCTTCTCATTGGAGAAAGAGTTGCTGTAATTTACACCTAAAGAATAAGAAGCCCAACTGTTGACCGTCTGGTTGTAACGGAGGCGGGCACCGTAGCGCTGAAAATCAGCATTCTGTATAATTCCCTCGTTTTTGAGGTAGGAAACGGCGCCGTAGTAGTTGCTGTTTTCACTCCCGCCAGAAACAGATAAGTGCTGATCTGTGCCCATTCCCGTACGGAAAATTTGATCCTGGTAGTCGTAGCGCGTAACAGGAACTTTCTCTGATGAAAGGTTGGCGCCCACTGTCAATGCGCCCGTTGTCGGGTTAGTACCCGCGATAGGCCACAGACGCTGGGCAGCGCTACCAAACTGCTCCGGCCGCAGGTTGACATACACGCGCTCACGAAGCTGATTGACATTTGCACTGCTGCTGTAGGCAAACTGAGGCTTGCCACTTTTACCGCGCTTAGTAGTAATCAGGATAACACCATTGGAAGCCCTCGACCCATAAATAGCCGCTGCTGCCGCACCATTGATGACCTCAATGCGCTCAATATCGTTGGGGTTGATATCTGCCAGACGGTTGGTTCCCGGCTGGGCAGAGCCTGCACTGACATTGGTGTTGGTCACATTGGCCGTACTGTTGCTGATAACAACGCCATCGATGATATACAACGGTTCTGAGGAACCATTGATGGTACTGGCACCCCGGAGACGAACGGAGAAACCACCAGCGGGGTCACCTGAGTTCTGTGTAACCTGTGCACCCGGAAGCTTTCCCTGCAGGGCGCTGTTGAGCCCCTGAGGATTGGCAATTACCAGGTTCTCAGCCTTCAGTGAGTTGACAGAGTTACCCAGTTGCCGCCGGCTCGCCGTTACTGAAGAACCTATCACCACCACTTCATCCATATTGAGCACATCCGAGCCCAGCGTCGCATCCAGCGTAAACTGCTGGTTGTTGCTCGACAAATTGATAGTCTCCGTACGGGATGAGTAGCCCACGTAGCTAAAGGTAACTACGTAGTTGCCAGGCTTGGCAGCCCCCGACAGACTGTACTTGCCATCAATATCTGTTACTGTACCTGCTCCTGTGGCGGAGACTTGTACTGTAGCGCCGATCAGCGGCTCTCCCTGATTATCTTTCAGCATACCCTGTATGCTGAAATTATAATTCTGAGAGTAGGCAACCGCAGTGCAGAACAACAGTGCTGCCATCCACAGCAATCTGTTGCGCAAAGTGTAAAATGTAGCCATTCGCTCCTTTTTAATGTGTCAAACAATTTGATTCAGATATACAAAATTGATCAAGGTTTCCATTTTTTCAAGCACCGTACAAATCTCACTGCTTTTTCCGCAAAAAATACCTAGCTTTCCGACACATAGATAAGAATAAAAACCAATAAAGCGCAAAAATCCGAAAATAAATTTGCAATTTTCCGCAAAAATCAATGATAACATCAAAAAAACAGCAGAAAAACAGTTATTACTTGCAGATACTTGCAAAAAACATAATTACATGCTAAAAAAGGAGCGTCAGGCGCTGATACTGCGTGAAGTCAACATACACAACCGGGTCGTACTTTCTGATCTGAGCAATGTACTGGGAGTATCTGAAGATACTGTACGCAGAGATTTGCAGGAACTTGCAGATGCCGGAAAGATTGTTAAGGTTCGCGGAGGAGCACTGTCCAAATCTTATCACGTTTACTCTTATCAGGAAAACGAAATATATGCCTATCAGGAAAAGACCATCATTGCTCGCAAGGCCATAAGTCTGCTGCGCGACGATATGCTGGTGCTCATCAGCGGTGGCAGTACCAACCTCGAAATAGCCCGCATCCTACCGCCTGACCTGCGGGTTATTTTTCTGACGGTAAGCCTCTCAACGGCTATGCAGCTGCTGGAGCATCCCAATGCTGAAACCATCTTTTTGGGCGGACAACTGTCGAAGACGGCCAAAATCAGTGTGGGGGGAGATGTGGTTGCCCAGCTCAACCAGATAAAACCTGATCTTTGTCTGCTAGGTACCAACGCGCTCGATCCCACACATGGGCTGACCGATACAGAATGGGAGGTCGTAACCATCAAAAAAGCGATGATCAAATCGGCGGCCAAAACTGTCCTGCTTTCCATCTCCGAGAAACTGGGAACCGTGCAAAAGATCAAGATATGCGATCTCGACGAAGCTGATATACTTATCACCGAGCTCGAGCCTGAGCATGCCTCGCTTCGGGCATATGCCGCCGCTGGCCTCAAGATTCTATGATACAATCCGTTTCATCTGCAACAATCATACGCTGTGATAACCGAAGAAAAATCTGCTGTCCCGAATCTTCCTGTATTCAACCTCTCAGCCGAATTTTCCCACGTGCTCGACGAACTGGAGGCAGGCCAAAACCTCTTCATCACCGGTAAGGCGGGTACTGGCAAGTCAACCTTGCTGCAGTTATTTAGAAGGACCACCGACCGACGCGTGGCCGTACTCGCGCCTACGGGCGTAGCTGCCCTCAATATTGGCGGGCAAACCATTCATTCTTTTTTTGGCTTTCCACCGCATCTGTTCAATCCGCAAGAGCTCAAAAAGAAAAAACGCTTTCAGCAGCTTTTTGCACAGCTGGACACACTCATTATTGACGAAATTAGCATGGTCAGGGCAGATTTACTTGACCATATCGACTACTTCCTCCGGCTCAACCTCGGCAACACCCGTCCCTTTGGAGGGCTGCAACTCGTCTTCTTCGGCGACCTCTTCCAGTTGCCCCCGATAGTGTCTTCGGCAGCCGAGCGCCAATACTTCAGCCATACCTACGCTTCCGCTTACTTCTTTGCGGCAAGAGTCATGCAGCATTTTGATTTTCAGGCCATCGAACTGCAAAAAGTCTACCGGCAGGAGAATAGAATGTTCCTGCGTCTGCTGGACGCTATACGCCTCAATCAGGCAGATACGGACGAGCTAGAAATGCTCAACAGCCGACATATTCCTGCTTTTCAATCAGAAAAACACTATATAACGCTATCAGCCCGCAATATTACCGTGGATACCATTAATCGGCGCGAACTTGCAGCGATTGACCAGCCCGCACGCGCTTATGTCGCCAGTATTCAAGGCGATTTTCCTGCCAGTCAGTACCCGGCCGAGGCTGTGCTGTCGCTGAAGCAGGATGCAAGGGTCATGTTGCTCAGAAACGACCCGGCGCGGCAGTTCGTCAATGGCAGTCTTGGAAAAGTAGTTGCGCTGACGGATGATGTCATCAAGGTAAAGCTGGAAGAAGAGGATGAAAGGCAGGGTAAAATCGTAGATGTTACGCGTGTAGTGTGGGAGATTATCCGCTACGTTTTTGATCAAAACCAACCTGATCAGCTCAGCACGGAAGTTATTGGCAGCTTCCAGCAATTCCCGCTGCGGCTCGCATGGGCTGTTACCATTCACAAAGCACAGGGAAAAACCTTTGATCGCGTATCGGTAGATCTGGGCGGCGGTGCCTTTGAGCACGGCCAGACCTACGTGGCGCTGAGCCGCTGCAGATCGCTGGAGGGCATAGTCCTTCGGCAGCCGCTGCGCCAGCGGGATATTCTGGTAGACGAGCAAGTCGTCGATTATTACCAGCGGCTGTTTAGGTAGCCGGCTGGTAAAAAGCTGTGGCCCGTGGCAGTTGCCACGGGCCACAGTCAGTTTTTTCCTTAATCTGCTGTATCTTGATTTTTGCCGGGGGCAAAAATCAAGATACAGCACCCGAGCCGCTCAGGCGGCTCTGCCTTTTTGCCTCTTTGCGATCGCGCCGGCGATTCCGCCGGCCAGTCGCCCACATGCGCAGATTTTCCATCAGCATATACACAATGGGCACGACCAGTAGCGTTAGCAACATGGAGCTGCTCAAGCCACCAATAAGTGCCCAGGCGAGGCCATTTTTCCACTCTGCACCCGCCCCTTTGGTGAGGGCAATGGGCATCATACCTATGACCATCGCTATGGTCGTCATCAAAATTGGCCGAAGACGAAGGCGGCCAGACTCGAGGATAGAGCGTGCAAGCCCGTAGCCTTCCTGCTTGCGTTGAGTTGCAAAATCCACCAGCAATATGGCATTCTTAGCCACCAGCCCCACCAGCATGATGATGCCCATGATGGAAAATATGTCCAGCGTACTCATCGCCAGCGCCATAGCCAGAAAAGCACCGATCATGGCCATCGGGATGGAGAAGAGAACGACAAAAGGACTCACCCATGAATCGTACAGCGCTACCATGATGAAGTACACGGACAGCAGGGCGGCAATCAGTGCCAGACCGAGACTGCCAAAACTTTCCTCCTGTGCTTTCAGGTCGCCGTCATAGGCAATATTTACGCCCGCAGGCGGCGGATTCTCCTTAATTTTAGCCTGAATCTCAGCACCTATGTCCCCGGACTGCCGACCCAGCACCTTGGAAGAAACAACTACAGCAGGCATGCGGTCTTTGCGCTCCAATAAGCTGGGGCCTGTTGTCTGAGAGACATCGGCAAACTGACTGAGCTTGATTGTGAGGCCAAAGGCGTTGCTGAAGGTAATGCCCGACACATCTTCTATATTGCGACGATCAAACTCATCGAAGCGTATGTTGATATCGTACTCGTTATTTCCATCACGGAACTTGGCGTCGGTATTGCCACTGAAGGCTGCCTGCATGGTGGCGCCCACCTGTTGCATGTTGAGCCCAAGCTCTGCCATGCGTTCGCGGTGAATGTTGACACGTATCTCCGGATTGCCCTCCTCGTAACTGAGTTTGGCCTCTACTGCCCCCGGCGTTTGCCGCAGCCAGCCAAGCAGTTGGTTGGCATAGTCACGGGCGAGGGACACATCCGTGGCACTGACAATTACCTGAACCGGCTCCTGATCTGCTCCCCCGAAAAAGGAAACCAGACCTGAGGTTACTTTCACCCCCGGCAGTAGCATCTCAAGTTCATTTTTGACGTTACGTGCATAAAAATCGGAACTTATCGTCCGCTGGTCTCCTTCTGTGAGTTTCACCTGAATTTCGGCAAGATTACTTAGATTAGCAGCGCCCACAGCGTCCGTTGTCCGACCAATGGTAGAGAAGACACCCTTGACATCGGGTTTGGCAAACAAGTATTCCTCCACCTTGTGGACCACCTGATTGGTGGCCTCCAGTGTAGCCTCTTTGGGCAGTTCCACTTTTACAATAAACTCTCCGCGATCGCTGTTGGAGATAAAGGCCGTACCGATATAGCCGTTGCTCACCAGTGAAAATGACCAGAAAAACAGGACAAAAGCAAGGACGAGCACCGCATACCAGCGCCGCAGTGACCACTTGAGCAGCCCGACATAACCATCGGACAGCCGGTCGAGCCCGCGTTCAAAGCGCAGCAGTATACTGCCCATGAGGGTAGCATTGCTGAGGTGCGCCAACTTTGAAAAGCGCGAAGCCAGCATGGGCGTCAGCGTAAAGGAAACCACCAACGACATCAGGGTAGAAAACACCACCACAAGGGCGAACTGTCGCATAATCATGCCCACGATACCGCCTGAAAGAGCAATGGGTAAAAATACGACCACATCTACTAGTGTGATGGCCAAAGCGGTAAAGCCAATTTCATTTCGACCATCCAGGGCTGCCTGCATGGGTTTTTTACGCATCTCCAGGTGCCGGTAAATATTTTCAAGTACCACGATGGAGTCGTCAACAAGGATACCCACCACCAGTGACATGGCCAGCAGTGTCATCAGGTTTAGGGTAAATCCAAAAGCGTACACCAATATCATGGTCGACAACAGCGAGGTCGGAATGGCCAGCATTACAATGACAGCATTGCGGAAGCTGTGAAGGAAAAGCAGCATGATCGCAGCCACCAAGATGACGGCTATGCCGAGGTCATGTACAACGGCATCGACAGCATCCAGTGTAAAATCACTTGAATTATTGGCGATACTGAATCTAAGTCCTTCTTTTTCATACTGTTTGGCTAATTTTCCAAGATTCACCTTCACCTCTTCGCTGACCGCCACCGCGTTGGCATCAGATTGCTTCTGAATGAGGATCCCCAGAGCATCTCGGCCGTCAACACGACTCAGGTCCGTTGCTTCTTTGGCACTGTCCGTAATCTCAGCAATCTCCCCCAACTGAACGCTTGAATTGGTCTGCGGATTGGTCGCCACCACCAGCTCGCGCAGCTGGTCAACAGCTTCCACCTTACCTGCCAGTCGGACGGTAATCTGCCCACCTTCATTCTTGACCTTGCCCGTAGGAAAATCCAGGTTGGCAGCGCGCACGGCCTGTACTACCTGCAGCATACTGATGCGGTAGAGCTCCAGCTTTTCGCGATTGACGTTGATGCGCACTTCTCGCTCCTGCCCCCCTACGATGGACACTTTCGCCACCCCGTCAATGGTAGAAAGACTTGGGACGATCCTGTTTTTGGCCAGGTCATAAAAAGCCGTAGCGGGCATATCAGCAAAAGCGCCGATATTCATGATCGGAAATTCAGCAGAGCTGAATTTACCCAGCACCGGCGCTTTGGCATCTTCCGGCAGGTCGGCAGCAATCGCGTTGATTTTGCGTTGCGCATCCTGCAGGATGAGATCGGGCTTAGCATCCTGTGCCAGTTCTACAACCACCAGCGAGAAATTCTCACGCGAGGTCGTTCTGATGCCTTTGACCTTTTCGAGGCCGGACAGGGCATCTTCAATTTTTTTGGAAACGGACTGTTCAACTTCCGCCGGAGAGGCCCCCGGGTAGATCGTAGTCGCTGTCATTACCGGTGCATCAAACTTGGGGATGAGCTCATACGACAATTTCGAATAGCTAAACCACCCCAGCAAGCCAAGTACCAAAAAGAATACAATGACAAGCGATGGCCGTTTTATGGATAACTCCGTAATGGTCATGTTACTGTTTTTTTGGGGACGAAAAATTGAATTACTTACTGATCGTTACCTGCGCACCATCGCTGAGGTTGATCTGACCAGTGAGAACGACCCATTCGTCCGCTGTGAGTCCCGACTTGATTTCTACATAATCATTGGATATCGCACCGGCTTGTACCGCGCGGTACACAGCTTTATCGCCCTGAATCACATAGACGTGGGCATCCCGGACGCTCCCTACGATGCTGGCGCGCGGAACAGTCATTACCGGTTGCGCAGCGGGTCGTGTAAACGTTACTGTACCATTCATTCCCGCACGGAAATTCCCGGGATTGGCCATTTCAATCTCCACCAGGTAGCGTTGCGAAGGATCTGCTTTAACGTCGATAAAGCTGATACGGCCACTGATAGGTTTGTCAGGCATCAGATCCATAGTCACCTTGACCGTCTGCCCGGTCTTCAGTACGGTGAGCTGGCTTTCTGTAGCGTATACCCGCATGAAGACCTTACTGACCTGTACGAGATCCGCCAGTTTCATGCCCGGGCTGGCAAAAGCACCTGTTTCCACACTTTTATTGGTGATTACCCCCTCAAAAGGCGCCAGTATCTGGGTCATGGCCAACTGTTTTTCGAGTATAGACACCTGACTTTTCAGATTTTCCACCTGATTGCGGGCATCTTCGAGCTGCTGCTGAGGTACACCCCCGGTAGAAGCGAGTTTGGCAAGGCGATCCGTATCTCTGCCTGCCTTTTCCAGATTGATACGGGCAATCGCCAGCTGTCGGCTGATGAGGTCGTTATCAACCACTGCCAGCACGTAGCCCTTCCTGACAGAGGACCCATTCTCAAAATTTACCTGTGTAAGCCTGCCACCAACTTCTGACATTACGGCTAGCTCACGCGCCGGACGCAGCGTCCCGATCAGGGAAAAATCCCCCCCCAAAGCTCTTTTTTCAGGTTTTACGGTGGTAACCAGCACGGACGTATTGCGTACCTGAGCCGCTTGAGCACGTTCGTCAATTACCTTTTTATTGGAGTTAAGTTTCCAGTAGATACCGGCGGCTGACACAGCAATGAGACCGGTCCAAATAAGCAGATTTATTATTTTTTTCATATTAAGAGTGATACAAGCTTAAAGAATTAGCGAATCATTTGACGAAGCTGGCCGTTGATGTCCAGCAGTTCCAGTTCGGCCATTTTTACCTGAAAAAGCGCCAGCAGCATGTTGGCTTGTGCCTCGCGCATGGAGGTTTCAGCATTGACCATCTCGGTTATGGGAGCAATCCCCTGCTGGTATCGCTGGCTGGCCTGTTGGTAGACCTGCTCTGCCAGCCCCCGGTTGCGGCGCAGCGGTTCAAGTTTGTTGAGATTAGATTGCAGGTTCAGACGGGCATTCTGGTAGCGAAGCCGGAAGCTTTCATCTGCAAGCCGCCGATCCAGCGCATTTTGCAACAGATCGATGTCCACCTGCCCAATGAGGCTCTTTCGGCGAAAGCCGTCAAAAATAGGAACCTGGACACTCAGTCCCACACTGCTGAAATCTGCCCATGAGCGTGATTCCGTGAAATCCCCAAAAGTTCTTGCCTGTGCAAGTACATTGAGATTGGCAAACAGCGACAGAGAAGGCAAGTTATCGGCCTTGTAGCGCAGTCGGTTCAGCTCGTGAAGTTGCCGCTGCTTATCCAATACCGAAAAATCCATGCGCCCGGCAAACGAAGGTGTAATGGCTGCCAGTTCTGGCAGCTGATAAGCTTCGCTGAGCGTGTCAGTGAGCAATAACGCAGTTTCCAGCGGCATCTGCATGGAAAATTTAAGCATATTGACTTGCTGCTCATACACCAGATTGAGATCGTCGAACTGGGTCTGTAAATTAAAATGATTCACTAGCAGCTGGTCAAGCTCAATCTGCCGGCCAAAGCCATTGTCAACCTGCGCCTGTACAATCTTGATCAGTGCCCCTACCTGATCGAGGTTGGCCGACAGAAGTGCCCGCTGCTGCTCGATCATCTGTACACCGTAATAAAGCTTGGCTATATCAAGCATGAGGTCTTCTGCCGTCTTTTCCACCATTAGCTGATAAAACTCCCGAGAGGCTAGTGCAGCCCGCTTGGCTACATTGTAGGACGGGCTGTAGGCAAGCTGTTGCAGGTTGACACTCCCCTGCGCACTCCAGGCTGTCCCAACCGTAACTGCTGTCAGCTCGTCAGGCCGCCCGTTGAGAAAGTCAGGGAAGAAAATAACCTGTCTGGTCGGGTTGTAATTGACCTGTCCCGAAGCACTCAGTTGTGGAAGACCATCTGCCGTAAGCTGCTTTACCTGCAACTCTCCACGCTGCGCCTCAAGCCGCGACTTTTGGATGCGTGCGCTGTTGTTATAAGCGTAGGTAAGACAGTCCGACAGGCTAAGCTGCTGGACTGGCTGGGCTGTAGCTACCCAGGAGAAAGGCAGGAACAACAACCACAGCAGTCGGCTCACGAGTCTGAGCCACCGCCCGTCATCGGCCGGCATTTTTTGTTGTTGCATCATTAATTTTTTTGAGGATTACTGTTACGAATATCAATTAGTGAAGGAAGTACCTGTTGTTTGTACAAAAGCAGCCGTTCGAGCCCCAGCTCGGTTGCGATACCCCTGATGAACAAATCATCGCTGACCGAGATGGAATCAGCCAGCAGTCCGGATGAATCAGGAAAAATATAATCTTGCAGCATCCCTTCCCGCTGCGCTAAATACAGTCGTACAACAATATCTGTGGATATATCATTGCGGTACAAACCCTGCTCTATACCCCGTTCAAGATTTTCATGCAACCAAGTCCGACTGTAGTTAAATTCCTGCTCAAGCACTGATTTCCAGATGGCCGGATGGTACTTTTTCAGGTCATATATGACAACCGGAGGCACCTGGTTGGTAGCATACTGCTCCCATTGGCTAAAAATAAGTAGCTCCTGTATGGGATCCTGTGCAATTTTTCTGGCTTCCTCCAGCATGCTTTTGACCCCGCAGCGATGCGTCTCCAAGGCAGCTGTAATGAGCGACTCCTTATCTGTGAAGTGTTGATAAAGGGTTTTTTTGGAGATAGACAACAACCTGCTTAGGTCATCCATGGTCACACTCCGAATACCATACTGCAAAAACACTTTTATCACCTCTTCTACGATATTTTGTTTGTCACTCATTTAAGATTTTTCAGTTTATTGGAACAATCAGTCCTAATAACGCACAGGAAACTATATTGTTTTTAAAGTTTCCTAGTTTTTTGTTATTCACCAGAAATAAATTTTGCTGTGATTTTTTAAATAGTTGCGTAAAGAATGTGTCCAAATAATTGCATTTTTGTGCTTACCACCCTATCGGACAATCTACTCCTCAAAAGAAATATGTGCTGTATTGAATGAATGTGGATTAAGAGGACGATAAACCAAACAAATCATGTTTACATTTTTCAAATATGAAGGTGCCGGAAACGATTTCATTCTCTTGGATAATAGAGAGGATACATTCCCTGTTGAGGACAGACAAGCCCTCATTGCTTCCTGGTGCGACAGGCACTTTGGCATTGGTGCAGACGGGCTCATATTGCTTGAAAAATCAACAGAAGCTGCGGATTTTGGGATGCGATACTTCAATTCGGATGGACAGGAAAGCACCCTCTGCGGCAATGGCGGCCGCTGCATTGTGGCTTTTGCCCAAAAGCTGGGCATTGTAGAAAATCGCTGTGTCTTTAATGCTGCAGATGGTCTGCATGAGGCCCGGATCAACAGCAGCGGCTGGGTAGAACTAAAAATGCAGGATCTTGCCGCCATTGATGCAGCCGATGCGGGTGCCTACGTGCTCAATACGGGTTCTCCTCACTACGTACAGTTTGTTGAAGACCTGCAGCAGATTGATGTCGAGAAATCGGGAAGGTCTGTTCGCAATAGTGATGCTTACCGGGCACAGGGTATCAATGTCAATTTTGTACAGGCAGAAAAAGACGGCTTACAGGTAGCAACCTACGAACGCGGTGTCGAAGCAGAGACCCTTGCCTGCGGCACCGGGGTCACAGCCGCAGTGCTCGCCTGGGCGCACAAGATGCAGCTATCGGGCACCTACAGTCTGCCCGTGCAGGTAAAAGGCGGCCGGCTGGCAGTCAGGTTTGAGGCAGACCAGGGATTATTTTCGGGGATTTGGCTGTGCGGGCCCGCCAGAATGGTGTTTACAGGCAGCATCTGAGTGGTCACGAACATTCCTTTTACAAAACCATCAAAATAGCTACATTTGCCCCAAAATGTTTCCTGATGAAAACTATCTTATCCGGCATACAGCCAACCGGTAACTTGCATTTTGGCAGATATTTTGGAGCTGTTGAAAATTGGCTGCGACTCCAGGAAACCTATACCTGCTATTACTGCGTGGTGGACTATCACGCCATGACCATGCCCTACAATCCTGTGAAACTAAGGGAAAACAGCTGGGATCTCGTTTTCAACCTGCTGGCTGTGGGTATCAAACCAGAGACGCTGTTCATTCAGTCTATGGTGCCTGAGCATACAGAACTCAACTGGATACTGAATTGCTTTGCCAGCTACGGACAGGTAACACGCATGACGCAGTTTAAAGATAAAAGTCAGCAGGTAGAAACCAATGGTGATGAGAGTTTTATCTCCGTAGGACTTTTTACCTATCCGGTGCTGCAGGCTGCCGACATCCTGGTTTATCAGGCTGACTATGTACCTGTCGGCAAGGATCAGGAGCAACATCTCGAACTGGCACGCAATATCGCTGAGCGATTCAATCATATCATCGGCAAGGACTATTTTGTTATTCCACAACCCCTGTTTACAGAAACGCCCAAGATCATGTCAACAGCTGACCCCGACCGCAAAATGAGTGCCAGCCTGGGCGAAAAGCACAACATCAGCCTGTTTGCCGATGCCGACCGCATTCGCAAGCAGGTACGCTCCGCCGTCACCGACACCGGACAGCCTGCAGCTGAGATGAGTGCAGGTGTTGCCAATTTGTTCCTGCTGCTGAAAGCCTGTCGCGCCTTTGAAGCACACGACTCCCTAATGGACGACTACCGCACAGGCGCACTCAAATACGTAGACCTCAAGGAGGCTGTTGCCGATGGCCTCATCAGCATCAGTGCACCCTGCGTGGCGCGCAAAGCCGAACTCATGGCCAATAAAAAGGCTGTTAAAGAGATGATCAGGGAAAGTGCCGCCAACATCCGCAAGCACGCGCACAAGACGCTACTGGAAGTCAAGGAACTCACAGGTTTACAAAACGTATAACTACCTGCAAATGAAAATACTTTGTATTGGCCGCAACTATGCTGAGCATGCACGCGAGCTCAACAATGCGATCCCTGAGCAGCCCATCGTCTTTATGAAGCCGGCAACTGCCCTGCTCATCAACGACAAGCCGCTCTACTATCCCGAATTCACCAAGGATCTCCACTACGAAGGGGAAATCGTACTAAAAATAGGCAAAAACGGCCGACACGTACAGCCTGAGTTTGCCCGCGACTACTACCAGGAGATCGCTTTCGGCATTGATTTTACCGCACGTGATGTTCAGGCAGCGCTCAAAGCTAAGGGTCACCCCTGGGAACTAGCCAAGGGATTTGACGGCTCCGCCGCACTCAGCGAGTTTATCAGTATACAGGAACTTCCCGATCAGGACAATATCGAGTTTATGCTCAATAAGAACGGTCAGACGGTACAGCACGGATTCTCTAAGGACGTGCTTTTCACCTTTGATCAGCTCATCGTCTTCGTTTCTCAGTACTTCAAACTGCAGATGGGTGACCTCATCTATACCGGCACACCCGCCGGCGTAGGCCCTGTGCAGCCCGGCGATGTACTCGAAGGCTTTATTGTCACCAAGTCTGGCAGTCAGCGTATGCTGCAATGCGAAATACGCTAAGCACATCATGATGACCAACCGCGACATTGCACGCACCTTCAGGGATTTGGCGGAAATCATGGAGCTCTACGAGGAGAATCCGTTCAAGATCAAGTCCTATCAGAACGCCTATATCAGCCTGCGAAAGATTGAGCAGCCGCTGGCGGATCTGGATGCGGCAGAACTGTCAGCCATCCCCGGGGTAGGCAAAGCTATCAGCGAAAAAATAGTCGAACTGGTATCGACCGGTAAGCTGGCCTTGTTGGAGCAGTACCGGGAGAAAACGCCGGTGGGTATTCAGGAATTGCTGACAGTACCCGGCTTAGGGCCCAAAAAACTACGCGTACTATGGACCGAACTGGGCATCGAATCTATCGGTGAGCTTCAGTACGCCATCAACGAAAACAGGCTGCTCGAGCTTAAGGGTTTTGGCAAAAAGACGCAGGCTGACCTTGCTGAGAAGCTTGTCTTTTTTCAAAAAAGCCGGCACCAGTTTCTGTATGCCATCCTCGAGCCGGAGGCACTTCGGCTGGACGAAGCTTTCCGGCAGCTGCTGCCGGAGGAAATACCCCTGTCTTTTGCCGGCGCTTTTCGCCGGCGGCATCCGATACAGGAAGAAATCAGCTGGCTCATTGGTGACCGCAGTGCGCTGCCGCTGCTGGCCAATGCAGCCCTGTTTACCGTGCTTGAACAACAGGAGGACAGACTCAGAGGCGTCAGCCCCGAAGGTTATCCACTCAGCATCTATTTTACTGATGCCGGCTCTTTTGGATCCAAATTGTTTAAGTATACCGGCAGCGACGAATTCCTGAAGGCTTTCGTTGCCGGCAAGCCCGGTCTGGATTTCCGTGGCCTGCAAAACGAAGAGGATGTATTTGCGCTGGCAGGCCTGCCTTTCCTGCTTCCGGAGCTGCGCGAAAATGCTGCCTCACTGACACCCCCCTACCCTGCCTCCCTGATCGTTGAAGCCCACATACGAGGCGTTATCCATTGCCATACTACTGACAGCGACGGCCTGCATTCGCTGGCGGAGATGGCCGACTACGCTCGTTCTTTGGGATATGAGTATATTGGTATTACCGACCACTCACGCTCAGCTTTTTACGCCAACGGGCTCTCTGAAGAGCGGGTGCTGGCACAGTGGGCAGCCATTGACGCACTTAACCAACAGTACCATGATTTTCGGATTCTCAAGGGTATAGAGTGCGATATACTTTCGGATGGCAGGCTTGATTACCGTAATGAACTGCTGGCCGGATTTGATTTCGTCATAGCCAGTGTGCATGCCAATCTCCGCATGGACAATGACAAAGCCACCCGCCGGCTCATAGGGGCGATCGAAAATCCCTACACAACCATCCTTGGCCACCCCACGGGCAGAATCCTGCTTTCCCGGCAGGGCTACCCCCTCGATTATGTAAAAATCATCGATGCCTGCGCAGCCAATGGTGTATCTATTGAGCTGAATGCCAACCCCTATCGGCTGGATATTGACTGGACTTGGATCCCCTATGCCCGCGAAAAGGGCGTAGCTATCAGCATCAATCCCGATGCTCACAGCCGCGAGGGTATACGGGATATCAGGTATGGCGTGATGGCGGCCCGCAAGGGCGGGCTAAGCCCTGCCGACTGTCTGAATACGCGGCCCTGGGAGGATTTTCTGCGGCGCCAATCTGTCGGCGGATAATTTTCATACTCATTGAACCAATACCCACAGGAGTCTGTTTACAGGCAAGGTAGTACAATTGGGTGTTAACAACTCATTAAGAAATATTGGCCTTTGATTAACATCCGTTGATGGCGCAAGCTCTTACCTTTGCATCGAAATATTATACATTTTTTAAACTAAAATAATCAATACCAATGCTTAAGCAAGCAACTTCCATTTTGTTTGTAGCGCTGGTTGCTGTATTCGCAGTCAGCTGCCAGAGTGGCAACCAGGACGTTCGCAACGAGGCCGTTGAGAGCGTACAGAACCCAACACCGGTTCAGCCAGCCGACCCCAATGATCCTTCTGCAGTTGCAGCGGCTCCGACTGGTCCGACGACGACAATGGAATTCAATGAGACGACCTTTGATTTCGGTACGGTTCAGGATGGTGAATTAGTTTCACACGTTTACAAGTTCAAAAACACGGGTAGCGAGCCTCTCATCCTCAGCGACGCAAAAGGAAGCTGCGGCTGTACGGTTCCTCAGTGGCCTCGCGAGCCAATCGCTCCGGGTGGCACAGGCGAAATCAAGGTTGAGTTCAACTCTAAAGGCAAGGGTGGTAAGCGCAACCAAAAGGTGACGATCACTGCCAACACCAACCCACCACAGACGTTCATCTACCTCACGGGTGAAGTGGCTGGTGGCGAAATGCAAGTGACGCAGTAAGCAACTAACGACCGCAAGGTCGCTGTCTATAAAAGGGCCAGGCGCGATTGCGTCCGGCCCTTTGTGTTTTGTATTTATTTCTGCAGCTGCAAGAAGGCCAAAGTGTTCTCAATTGGTTATATTTGTCCCATGAAGGAAAAAATATTGATTTTGGATTTTGGCTCGCAGTATACACAGCTGATTGCCAGGCGTGTACGCGAGCTCAATGTATACAGCGAGATTGTTCCTTACAATCAATTGCCCGCACTGGATGACACCATTAAAGGTATTATCCTGTCAGGTAGTCCTTTCTCTGTCAGAGATGAAAATGCGCTGCACCCGGCCCTTGATAAGATTGTTGGCATGCGTCCGGTTCTGGCTATCTGCTACGGAGCCCAATATGTAGCCAATTACTACGGGGGGAAAGTCGAACGCTCGCAGAAAAGGGAATATGGCAAGGCACATTTGAAACAGCAGCCTATACAGGATCCGCTGCTGGAAGGCATACCCGATACTTCACAGGTATGGATGTCACACGGGGATACAATCACCCGGCTACCCACCGGCTTTGAGTTGCTGGCCGGTACAGACAGTATTGAAGTAGCCGCCTTCCGCTCCCGGGCCGGGACTTTTGCCCACCCACTCTACTGCCTGCAATTTCACCCGGAAGTATACCACAGCCTCCACGGCAAGGAACTGCTCTGGAACTTTGTACGCGGTATAGCCGGCTGCGAAGGCGAATGGACACCGCACAGCTTTGTAGAATCTACCGTGGCCGCGCTTCGACAGCAAATAGGTAGCGATCAGGTGCTTATGGGATTATCCGGGGGTGTAGACTCTACGGTGGCTGCTATGCTGCTGCACCATGCTGTGGGTGATCAGCTGCTATGCTTCTTCATAGATAACGGCTTGCTGCGAAAAGATGAGTACGAACAGGTTCTGCACTCCTATCAAGGTATGGGCCTCAATGTCGTGGGCGTGGATGCCAGCCGGCGATTCTATGACGCGCTGGCGGGCATCAGTGATCCTGAAG
>JAUMBM010000155.1:0-2821 GCA_032115735.1 Saprospiraceae bacterium | reverse complement strand
CCCAACGCTGTACAACTGCTGTCTGACTATACAACCGTTTCCTTCTGGATTCGCGTTGACGGGCGCAACCTGCAGGATGCAGAAGCCTACGTGATGGACTTTGGCCACTGGGACCAGCGCTGGAAAATATCGCTCCCACAACACCTCAAGATTGTGTGGACAACCAACAGCAACAATACCCAGTTTCCGAATTTTATCTCTGACATGGACAGCGGTGACGGCAATGAGATGGTCATTGGCTTCTGGTGGTACGTAACTATGGTCCATGACGGTGTTGATGATATCGTGTACGTCAATGGTCAGGAGGTCAACCGCAAGCCGGCGCCGGGTCGCCTGAATGCTACCGCCCGTTCGCTTGCGTTTGGCAACAACCCTATAGAGGGTGGGCAGTACCTGATAGGGGCTCTCGACAATGTAAAAATATACAACAAAGCGCTGACGGCTGCAGAAATTGCCCGGCTGTACGCTACGGGAGTAACTTCTGCCGAGGAGCCGGTGCTGACAGACGTACAGCTGGGTGGTGTGTATCCTAATCCTTCTGCCGACTGGCTGGTAATCAAGCACCAGTTGTCGGCCAACCAGCCACTGCTGCTGCGCGTATTCGACGCCCAGGGTATGCAGGCAGCTGCACACCGACTGCAGGCAGCCGACTTGTCGGCAGGTGTTATCAATATGGATGTCAAGGATTTGCCGACTGGTATCTATACCCTCAATTTTGTGTTGGGGGGTGAAAATATTGGTTCAGTGAAATTTGCGAAGCAATAGTGTTGATTTGGCGGTATGGGGTGCGCGTGGCGCACCCCCATACATGCCTTGAAGTTTTTGGCTGGTTAATTTTTGGGCGGCATCGGCCGCCCAAAAATTTACTGGCGGTTCTTTTTTGATTTTTTTAAAAAATCAAAAAAGAAAGCGTGTTTGTCAACCGATGCAATATGACAGTATGGGGGTGTACCTGCCCCGGTTGAATGGTTGCAGAATCCATCAAATAGCCTAACTTATTGCTTTTTATGGCTAATCGTTTTTTTGAAAATCCCATCATCAGCAAGACGGATATCAAGCCCTCCCATGCCGACTGGGTAGTTGAATGTGTATTGAATCCGGGCGTCTTTCGCTATGCCGGAAAAATATGGCTGCTGTTGCGGGTGGCTGAGCGACCCGTACAGCGCGAGGGCAGCGTGTCATTTCCCATTATGGACGAAGCGGGGAGATACCAGATACTATCCTTTGAGAAGGATGATCCCCGGGTCGATCTGTCGGACGCCCGCATGGTGGGTTATGCAGGTAAGACCTACCTGTCGACGATCTCTCACCTGCGATTGATGTGCAGCGATGACGGCATCAACTTTTACGAACCGCGGGATATCCCTGCTGCCATCTTCGGAGAGGGACCCCTGGAGACCTACGGCATAGAAGACTGTAGGGTAAGCCTGATCGACGGCAGCTATTACCTGACCTATACGCAGGTATCGGCAAGCGGTGTGGGGGTTGGCCTCATGGAGACGAGTAACTGGCGGAACTACAAGCGGCACGGCATGATCCTGCCACCCCACAACAAAGACTGCACGCTCTTTGAGGAGCGTATTGGCGGGCATTATTTTTGTCTCCACCGGCCTTCAGGGATCTCACTGGGAGGAAATTATATCTGGCTGGCATCCTCTCCGGACCTGTTGCACTGGGGGCGCCATCACTGCATACTGCATACGAGAGAAGGCTGGTGGGACAGTGCCCGCGTGGGCGCCGGCGCGGCTCCTATCCGTACAGAAGAGGGCTGGCTGGAAATTTACCACGGTGCTGATCACCAGCATCGCTACTGCCTTGGTGCCATGCTGCTGGACCTTGATGACCCTTCCAAAGTATTGGCGCGCTCGCACCACCCGCTGCTGGAGCCGGTGTCCGACTATGAGCGCAACGGCTTCTTTGGCAATGTTGTCTTCACCAATGGGCACGTTGTCGATGGAGATATCATCACCCTATACTACGGTGCTTCCGACGAAGTCATCTGTGGTGCTACCTTTTCGGTTCAGGAAATATTGCAAGACATACTGACACCTGTCTAGCGTATGGCCAGACCGGTGGTTTCGTCAAAAAAATGAAGCTGATCAAGCTCCGCAAACAAGGATACAGAAGAGGGGATGGTTAGCGGCATATTGGCGGGCAATCTGGCCGTGAGCGGGTGCTGGCCAAAGGAAGCCATGGCAAAGCTCTCATGTCCGAGCCGCTCGACAAACTGTAAGTCTACCTTCCAGCTGGCCAGCCGGGCTTCATTGGCCGGAGGGGAGGCGTGAAGATGCTCAGGCCTGATACCCAGACTCAGGGGCTTATTTTCAAAATCTGCCAGGGCCGGAAAATGGCTCACATCCAGCTGCTGCCCGCTGCCGGAAATGTCAAACAACAAGCTGGCAGCACCTTTTTTATGGACACTACCCGGCAGAAAATTCATGACCGGTGAGCCAATAAAACCGGCAACAAATTTGTTGTGCGGGTGGCGGTAGAGGTTGTCGGGCGTGTCGATTTGTTGTATTTCTCCGGCATTCATGACGGCTATACGGTCTCCCAGCGTCATGGCTTCCACCTGATCGTGGGTTACATAGACAACTGTTGTCTGTAGCTTTTTGTGCAGCCGGGCTATCTCGATGCGCATTTGTCCGCGCAGGCGTGCGTCGAGGTTGCTGAGGGGCTCATCGAACAAAAACACGCGTGGGCGCCTTACAATGGCTCTGCCAATGGCCACGCGCTGCCGCTGGCCGCCTGACATATCCTTGGGTTTGCGGCTGAGAATGGATTCTATGTCCAGCATGCGGGCCGTTTCCAGCACCGTAGT
>JAUMBM010000154.1:0-2100 GCA_032115735.1 Saprospiraceae bacterium | reverse complement strand
AGCGCAGCGCGTGGTGGCCGATTATTGCGCGCTGGGGGCCTGGGTAAAATGCAGTGAGGTGGACTGGGAGCGGCTGATGGGCTACCCGCTGGAGGATGCGGCCGCAGCGGCGGCGCATTTTTTAGCATGGGGGGCACATACGGCCTGCCTGACGCTGGGCGATCGCGGCAGCCTGCTGTCGGCGGTCGATGAGGAGACGGTCTTCCTGCCGGCACGCAGCATAGAGGTGAAAGATACGACGGGCGCCGGCGATGCTTTCTGGTCGGGCTTCCTCGCTGCCCGCCTCGATGGCCACGGCCTGCTGCCGGCGGCCAAAGTAGGGCGCAAAATGGCGGAGCGCAAGCTGGCGCACCTGGGGCCGCTGCCTGTGGGGCTGGTGAAAGAGGAGGTGTATGCGGGGCTGACAGAGGACTAGCCGGTCACTGGTTTGCTATACAGACCCGGATTTTTTACCGCAGGCAAAAATCCCGGGCTTTATTGCGCGTATTCATTTTTTTAAAGTACACAGTACGTCCCTGTGGTGCTCGCAAAATAAATATACCAAGCATGGAACACAACGAATGGATCAGCAAACTCATCCCCGCCGTCCTGCTGCTCGTGCTGGGGCTGCTGGAAGCCCTCGGTGGTCTCTACCTCGAAGACCGCCGCACCAAAAACGACTGGACCATCGAGCTGCTGAGCCTGCTGCTGCTGCCGACACTCGTTCAGCCCGGTATTTTTTTGCTGGTTTTCTGGACAGGTGAGACCTGGTTTGCACAGTACGAGGACCATTTTATACAACTCGCGATCGGCTGGCAGATACTGGCTTTTCTGGTGCTCGATGACATGACCCAGTACTGGTGGCACCGGCTCTCCCACGCCAATCGCCTGATGTGGAAGCTCCACAGGCCTCACCACGTTGTCGAAGAGATGGGCGTGCTGGTCACCTACAGAAATGCCGTCCTCTACTACGCGCTGATGCCGGGTATATGGCTTTCTGCCGCGCTGGTGTTCCTCGGCATGGGCTACGTATACCTTTTTTACCTGCCCGTCAAGCTGGTGGTGATCCTGCTGGCGCACAGCGAGACCCGCTGGGACCGGTTCTTGTACAGTCGCCCCTGGCTGCACCCCCTCGCCTGGGTGGTCGAGCGAACCATCTCCACGCCCAGCACCCACTTCGCCCACCACGGACTGACGGCCGAAGACGGCGTATCACACCCCAATGGCAACTATGGCAACCTGCTCTTCATCTGGGATGTCCTCTTCGGCACTGCCAAGATTACCCGCCAGTACCCAACGCGCTTTGGCGCCTGGAACAAACTCAAAGAGCCCTGGTACGTGCAGTTGCTCTTCCCCATCCTCCGGTCCAAAAAACCGGAAAGCGAGCTGCACTCACTGATCACCAAAAACGATTACGACCCTTCGGTCGCCTATAAGGATTTTGATCGCTAGTTGGGGTTTGTTTGCACCCTGATCCCCGGAAGGGGTAATAAATACGTTTTTAGTTTTGCAATGTCGATTTACGAATCAGAAAAACAAGGTGTATCTGAATAGTCGACCAGGAGTTATTGGCAGCGCATTATTTTTTTTCGTATTTTTAGGTAAAATTATGGATGCAAATGAATACGCGACCGACCGTATCCGACATACTGGACAGCGCCTCTCAGCTAGAGGCTGAAGATTTCGACAGACTTTTCAAAAAAATGGCTATTCTGCATGCGCAGCGTAGCGGTATGGCTACTATGCCGGAGGAAGAGGCAGAATTAATCTTGCGAATCAATAAGGGATTTTCAGCAACAAGATTCGAGCGCCTTCATTTTCTGAACTGGAAATCTGAAACGTCCAGCTTATCCGAAAAAGAGGAGGCTGAGTTGCTTCGCCTTGCCACCGCTTTTGAAAATTACACTGTACGGAGACTGCAACTTCTCGTTAAATTAGCAGACTTGCGCAAAGTATCTTTAGATGATTTACTAGTTCAACTAGAGCTAAAACCACTGGATCATGCCTAAATCGGCAGCATCAAGTTGCGGCGGCCCAAGCCGCCGCAACTTGATACACTACCTCCCTACCAAGAGCTGCCCAACCTTCATCCAGTCAGCAGCGACCAGCCGGTAGGCATAC
>JAUMBM010000153.1:0-7533 GCA_032115735.1 Saprospiraceae bacterium | reverse complement strand
ACGATATTTCCACCAACGTATGGCTCAACCTGGGCTTTTTCATCATCTTCCTGTTTTTTGCATTTAGCTTCTTTGGTTATTATGAGCTGACGCTGCCGAGCAGCTGGACCAACAAGGCCAGCTCAGCAGAAGGTATTGGCGGGGTTATTGGTATTTTCTTCATGGCGCTCACGCTGGCACTGGTTTCTTTTTCCTGCACCGGCCCCATCCTTGGGTCGCTGCTGGCCGGTGCACTGTCGGCGGATGGCGGGGCTATGCAGTTGTCGGTGGGCATGGGGGGCTTTGGCCTGGCGCTGGCGCTGCCTTTTGCCCTGTTTGCGGCCTTCCCGGGTATGCTCAATAACCTGCCCAAATCGGGCGGCTGGCTCAACAGTGTGAAAGTGGTGCTGGGTTTTCTGGAGCTGGCGCTGGCGCTCAAGTTCCTGTCCAATGCGGATATGGTCAAACACTGGGGAGTATTGAAAATTGAGCTCTTCCTGGGCTTGTGGATTGTTATCGGTCTTGGGCTCGCCCTCTACCTGTTTGGACTGCTGAAATTTCCGCACGACAGTCCGCTGAAGAAACTTTCTTTGCCGCGCATGGGGCTGGCGGTGCTGACGACCGCTTTTGTAGTGTACCTGCTGAGTGGCTTCCGCACCAATGACCGCACGCAGACCTACGAACCGCTGGGCCTGCTGAGTGGACTTGCACCTCCGGTATGCTACAGCTTTTTCAAGCCTTGCGACTGCCCGCAGGACTTGGTTTGCTTCAAAGATCTGGAGGAAGGTATGGCGTATGCCAGGGAAAATAACAAGCCGGTTATGCTCGACTTTACGGGCTATGCTTGCGTGAACTGCCGCAAAATGGAGGAGCACGTGTGGCCCAAAGAGGAGGTCATCAGCCTGCTGCGGGATGAGTATGTGTTGATTTCTCTGTATGTCGACGATAAGCAGGAGTTGCCTGCTGCTGAGCAGGTGGAGGTGTTGCAGTCGCACAACGGCCGTATGCGTAAGTTGCGGCGCACCGGCGACAAGTGGTCGCATTTCCAGACGGAGTTTTTCAATATCAACTCACAGCCGTACTACGTACTGCTTTCACCTGACGGAACGCTGCTCAACCAGCCGGTGGGGTATACGCCAGATGAGAAGGCGTATGTCTCCTTCCTGGAGTGTGGCCTCAACAACTTTAAAGCGCTTGGTAAGCAGGAGCAGCCTTCGGGCGGGAAATAGTTTTGGGCAGCTGGCGCTGCCCAAAACTATAAGAGATAGGGAGCCTTATGGGCAGCATCAGCTGCCCATAAGCTCGCTGAAATTGGCGATAGCCTCTGGCTGTCCCATGATAAACACCCGGTCGCCGAGCTGCAGCCGGGTGTTTGCTTTTAGGTCTGTCAGATAGGTATCCTGCCGCTGAATGGCGGCTACCGTCAGGCCGTAGCGGTTGCGTATATCAGCTTCTCTAAGTGTCTTGTCCTTTAGTAAGTTATTGGATTCCAGTATTCTGAAGCAGCTGATATTAAAATTGGGGATATCTATGCCCGCTACGGGAGCTGCGTCCCAGCTGGCCTCCGGGCGCTGCTTTTGGTGCTTATCAGCGCGAATATGCTGCACGAAAGCCTCTATCTCATCCTGTGGCACCAGGTATTTGTTGAGCAGGCGGGTGAATATTTCCACGGAGGACTCAAACTCTTCCGGTATGATTTCGTCGGCACCCAGCAGGAAGAACTCGTCCATATCTTTCACGTAGTGGGTGCGCACGATGATGTGGATATTGCTGCAGAGCGACCTGATCTGTGACACGATCTTGCGAGATGCCAGCGGGTCGTTGATAGTGACGACGGCCACCCGCGCCTGGTGTACCCGCAGGTGCTCGAGAATAACGTCGTTGGTAGCATCGCCAAAGTGTATGGGCATCTGTTCTTCGCGCGCTTTGTACACCTGATCGGGATTGAGCTCAACAACCACAAAAGGAATGTGTGCCCGCTGTGCAGCCAGTGCGATATTGCGCCCGTTGAAGCCATAGCCGACGATGATCACATGATCTTCCAACTGCACCTCTGCGTCCGCATTGGCAGCCTCCTCCTTCCGTTGGTTGCCATTGATGACCAGCCTCGAGCCCTGTGTTTTTTTTAGCCACCAGTCGGTGATGGCATCAGCGCGGTCAATGACAAAAGGGGTAGCTGCCATGGTAAAAATGGAGGTAGCGAGAAAATATTGCCGCAGGGTCTCATCCAGCAGCCCGTACTGGGCACCGATGGCAGCCAGTATGAAAGCAAACTCACCCACCTGAAAGAGAGAGAGCGCGCTCATGTAGGCCGTCCGGCGGGGGTAGGAGAGGGCGGCTACTGCCAGCAGTACGGTCACCAGCTTGATGAGCATCACCACCAGCGCCAGCGCCAGTACGATGTGCAGGTGGGCGATGAAAAACTGTATATCCAGCAGCATACCAATGGAGACGAAGAAAAAGCTGGAGAATATTTCCCGAAATGGCAGCACAATGCCCGTCGCCTGATAGCTGTACTCCGACTCCGAGATGATGAGTCCTGCCAAAAAAGCACCCAGGGCCAGTGAAAGCCCCGCCTGATTGGTGCTCCAGGCCACCACAAAACAGATGACAAAGACGGTGAGGATAAACAGCTCCCGGTTGCGCGTGCGCGCAACGGCCTCCAGTATCTTGGGAATGAGGTAGCGCGCGCCGTATAACACAACGGCCACAACCGCCACAGCCTGCAGCAGCAGGCCCAGCAACTGTCCGCCCGAAACCTCTTCCTTGCCGGAAAGGATAGGCGTCAGCAGCATCATGGGCACTACGATGATATCCTGAAAAATCAGGATAGCCAGCGCGATGCGCCCGTGGGGTGCATTATGCTCACCCCTTTGCTGCAACTGCTTGAGCACAATGGCGGTACTGCTCAGCGACACCAGAAATCCGACAAACAGCGCCTGCCGCCAGCTGTAACCCAAAAAAGATGCCAGCCCCCAGATGAGGCCGATGGTCAGAAAAACCTGCAGAAAACCGCCGATGAGCACTGAGTTGCGCAGGGAGGCAAGGGTTTTTAGCGAAAATTCGAGCCCAATGATAAACAGCAGCAATATCACACCTACCTCTGCCAGCATCTCCACTTCGTGGGTAGCTTTGACCAGACTCAGCCCGTTGGGGCCGGCAATCATGCCAGTTATCAGCAAGCCCAAAATAGCGGGCAGCTGCAGCCGCTGAAAAACATAAATAACGACTACTGACAGACTTAATATGACAACAACGTCCTGTAATATGGGTATCTGCATACGTTTAGGTTTGGTTTTTTCACAATATAACAAGCGGGAGGCTTAGTTCGATGGCTGGGGCCGGTTTTTTATGGTTTTCGGCCGGCAGCCGGAAAATGACCCGATTTTTCGTCATTTCATTTATTTGCAACAACTGCTGCTGGTGACTGTTCTTCTTTTGTCGCTACATCGCACATTTCAGGAGCCGCTTTGGCGGCTATAGCTGCCGAAGCAGCCCCTGAGAAGACATTACTATACCGAAAATATCATGGACATTCATTTCGTTGCCCGGGAAGAGATCGATAAAATCAAGTGGAACAGCTGCGTACATTACGCCACCAACGGCAATGTATTTGGCTATATGTGGTACCTCGATGCGGCAGCCCAGCAGTGGGATGCACTGGTTGAAGGCGACTACGAGTCGGTGATGCCGCTCCCCTGGCGCCGCCACTGGTGGCACGGCAAGGTGTTGCACCAGCCCGATCTGATCCGGCAGACGGACATCTACAGCATCCACCTACTGTCGGCATCGCGGCTGGAAGCCTTCTGGAAAGCGGTACAGCGCTACCGCTACAAGGGCTACCTCGTCACCGACGGGCAGTCTGCTGCGCCTCAGCAGGCGCGGCAGCAGCCGGCTTTTCGGCGCAACCAGCAACTGGGACTCATCGACAGCTATGAGTTGATGCGCGAAAATTACGATGCCAACGTATTGGAGCTGTTGACTTTGGCCCGCGATGCGGAGCTGCAGCCCAACAACAACCTAAAGCCTGAGCGCATTGCTGCGCTCTATCAGCGTATGCATGGCCGCGGCAGAAAGGCCAACTGGCGCTTTCACGCCATCCAGCGACTGATGTATCAGGCGCTTCACCGCGGCTGGGGCTTCCCGGCGAGCGTGCAGGATGCTTCGGGCGAGCTGCTCGCCGCCGACTTTTTTATTTTCACCCACGACAAGCTGATGAGCCTCGCTGCCTGCAGGCATCCTACGCACCGCCATGCAGCGGCGGCGCAGTATTGCCTGTATGACTACCAGTTGCGGCTGCATGCCGGCAAGCCTGTCATGCTGGATTTCAACACCCAGCAGGCTACTGATGTTGCCCGTGCCAAAGAGCTGGGGGCTTTTTCGGCTGTTGATTTGTGGAAGTGGCGGCGCTAGCTTATCTGTTGCAGTGTCAGCCTCTGCCTGGTCGGCAGCACTGCCTGCTAACGCTGCCGTCTTGTCGAAGGCACATACATTCGTCTATTTTGGTCTACTATCCTTCGTTCAATTTCGTAATTTTGTCGCTGGTGTGACCAGCCTGTCGCGAGTCGTGGAGGCTGGTCAAAAAAGCTGCTGCAAGTGGCTAAAAATCAATTGTATATGGCGCTTGATCAATACGATGTAGACAAATACGAATGGAAAGATGGCAAGCTGGTGCCACCGGACGATAAGGAGATGTCCTTTTTCGATCATCTGGAGGAGCTTCGCTGGCACATCGTGCGCATCCTGAGTGTCATCAGCGTGGTGGGTATTGTCTTGTTCATCTTCAAGGACTGGTATTTCAACAATATTCTGCTGGGGCCTACACAAAAAGATTTTGTCTCCTACCGGGTATTTTGCTGGATGTCCCACTCGCTTGGGCTGGGTGAAATCCTCTGTATTTCGCCACCTGAGTTTACCGCCATCGCCATCGGCTTTGCCGAGGCCTTTGTCATTGCCATCCAGATGTCTTTCGTCGGGGGATTCGTGCTGTCCTTTCCTTATGTATTTTACGAGCTGTGGCGATTTATCCGGCCAGGCTTGTATCCCAGAGAACAAAAAGTGACGCGCGGGGTGGTATTGATCTGCTCCATCCTGTTTTTGATTGGCGTGCTTTTCGGTTATTACGTTATCGCGCCCTTTTCTATACAGTTCCTGCTGGGTTTTACCATTCCCGGCGTAGAAAACTCGCCCACTATCAATTCCGTGATTAGCTACATGATCATGTTTACCTTGCCTACGGGTCTGATCTTCGAAATGCCGGTGCTTATCTACTTTCTCGCACGTATTGGCCTGGTGACACCCGAAGGCATGCGCGAGTACCGCAAGCATGCAGTTATTGGTATCCTGATTGTGGCGGCCGTGCTTACGCCACCGGATGTAGCTTCCCAGCTGCTGCTGGCAGGCCCGCTGATGCTGCTGTACGAAGCCAGCGTAGTGGTTGCTGCCAAAGGCAAGCGGGAGTATGAAAAAGAGGATACCGAAGACGAGGAGAGTAGCCAGGCTGCCAAAGCTTAAGGGAGGCCTGTTCGGGAGATTTTGACCGGGCTCAGAACGGTTTTGCTTTTCTATGTCACCGTGCACACTGATTGTGCGCCTGTAAAAATGCCAGAAACGCACTAGATCATACCGCCCGCGGCAATCCCGGGCAGGTACTAAGGACAGCAGGCTGCAGCAGTACGCATCATTTTAACAAGCATTGTCATCTATGCAAAGGGTTTCATCAAACGCCACACTTTTTTTAAAATTATTTATACCCACTTTCTGGACCGTCTTTTTCGGTGCAGTGACCGTGGCTGTCTGGCTGAAAAGTGCTGAGCTGGCGGGCGACAGCAGCTGGCTGCTGCGCATTGGCATGACGTTTTTTTACCTGAGCGGACTGCTTGTCTACGGTTGGCTGCTGCTGCCGCTCAAGCGGGTGGAGATGGACGAGCATTTCGTGTTCGTCACCAATTATTTTCAGAATTACCGCTATCCCTGGCACAATGTGGAAAGCATCGAAGAGAGCTATTTTGCCGGCCTCCGGCTGGTGCGCATCAAGCTGCGGGTGCCCGGGCAATTTGGTAAGTATATTCGCTTTATTGCCAGCGGTAAAGGCTTCAAGCAGTTTTTTGCGCAGCACCCGGCGCTGGCTGCTTTGCTGCAGTAAATGTATTTTGCTGCTGCGGCAGCAAAACAGGCCAGATAAGCGGGTTGCGATGGGTTTTAACCCACCGCAACCCGCTGCTTATTTTAGAATGGTCACATTGCCGGTGGCCAGCTTTTCCAAATTGTTACAGACATAGCGCACCCGGTAAAAAAATACGCCGGGGTTGACGGCCTGCCCCTGAAAACTGCCATCCCAGTGCGTAAAAGGATCGGCCGATGAAAAAACCAGCGATCCCCAGCGATCCAGAATTTCAAAAGAGATGAGCTCCCGCATAGCGTAGGGATTGCTGATGCCATAGGTATCGTTGAGACCGTCGCCGTTGGGCGTAAACGCCCGTGGCAGGTAGACCTCCTCACAGCTCAGCGTTGCCGGGTCAATCACGCGGATGCGGATAGAGTCGGTGGCTATGCAGCCCGACACATTGTCGCGGATGGCGAGGGTATACACAAAATCACCTGCTTCAGCAGGTGTGATGACCGGCTCTGCCACTGCAGCATCGCTGACATCATCGGCAGGAATCCACTGGAAGCGTTCACCACAACTGGCCGAGAGCTCTATGGGTACCGAGTTGCCCAAAAAGATGAGTGTGTCGGATGTCAGCAACTGGTCGGGGAAGCCAAAAAGTCCCGCCACCTCCGACTCCCGCAGCGCACGGTTGTAGATGCGCACATCATCGATCAGACCATTGAAAGGCACTTCATTGGTCGACCGGCAGTCGCTGTTGCCAATGATGAGCGAGCCATTATTGCGTATGTCTACCCGACTGGCACTACCCAGTTCCGCCGCAAAGCGAGCATTGACATACAGGCGTACGCGGCGGTCATCGCGCACCAGCGTCACATGCTGCCAGCAACCCGTATTGGTGATGGTCGTGATGAGGTTGACGCGCTTGGCGCCGTCCTGCCCGAGGAAGGCATTGAGCGTACGCGTAGCGGGGACATAGCGAATGAAAAACACCCCCGTATCCGAGCAGGAGAGACCATTTTTGGAGATGAGGTACTGTATGCCACTAGCCGAAGAGGGCTTAAAGTAAAAGCTAAGGGTAAAATCCTCTGTATCAAACTCGCGGTTGACATTGCCGGAGCCGAGAATGCGCACCTCATCGCCCCCGCCATTGAGCAGCAATGCATCACCGTTGACCCCGCAGCTAAAGTTGGGGGTACTGCTGTGCGTGCCCGTATTGGCGGTGCTACCCGTGCGGTCGGTCAGCAGACCGTCGAAGGGATAGTAGGCGACCAGCCCCACTGTCGTCTGCGCCTGCAGTTGCAGAGCCGTCAGCAGCAGCACCCACACCAGCCCGTAAGTGGGCTGATTGCTTTTTATTGTGTACATAGGTAAGCTTTTGTTATGCGTCAGCCGGCGGCTTGCCGCGGCTGTCATTTTTTGGAAAAAACTACCCGGGCTGCCCG
>JAUMBM010000152.1:0-4942 GCA_032115735.1 Saprospiraceae bacterium | reverse complement strand
ATCTACCTCGAGATGCCCAACTTCCGCAAGACCGAGTCCGAGCTGCAGACCAATTTCGACAAGTGGCTCTATGTACTCAAGCAACTCCCCACGCTCCAGAACCGCCCCCCTGCCCTGCAGGAAAAAGTATTCCAGAAGCTCTTTGACACGGCCGAGATCGCTCAGTTTTCTCCCAAAGACAAGCAGCAGTATGAGCAAAGCCTCAAGTACTACCGCGACCTGAAGAATGTCATTGACAGCTCCTTTGATGAAGGTATACAGGAAGGCATGGAAAAAGGCAGGCTTGAGGGCAGGCTTGAGGGCAGGGAAGAAGGTATACAGGAAGGCATGGAAAAAGGCAGGCTTGAGGGCAGGGAAGAAGGCAAGTTCGAGGGTAAGCAAGAAAGCATGCTCACCATTGCGCGCAACATGAAACAAGCCGGTGAGCCCCTTGAAAAAATTGCTCTTTTCACTGGTCTGCTTACCGCTGAAATCGCTGCCCTGTAGTACACATGCAGTCAAAGCTGTTGGTGACGAAGCCGTCAGTCTGCCAACCACCGGGAGCGCCGCCCTGTAGTACCCGGGAGCGTAAAAAAACACCTTGAGGGTAATAAGCATTTCCGGTACGAGTCATCGTATTTGTGTATGGCATTGCAGTCAGGCCAGCGAAATCCAATGGATTTTGGAACACTGCTGCGCACAAAACAGGCGCGTCAGGTTATTTGTCTACTTATTTAGACGGGATTTTGGAACACTGCTGCGCACAAAACCCCGCGGCTTGAAGTATCAGGGAAACCCCCTATTTTTGTGTGTCAAAAAACCAAAGCACATGCCAGCAATCTCCCGGCGGTCGAGCCAAACGCCGCAATCACCCTTCCGAAAATTTGCGCCTTTGGCAGAGCAGGCCAAGGCAGCCGGCAAGCGGGTGTATCACCTCAACATCGGGCAGCCCGACATACACACGCCCGTACAAGCCCTGCAAGCTGTGCGGGACAACCAACTACAGGTCATAGAATACAGTCTGGGCGAAGGCAACCTAAGCTACCGCCGCAAGCTGTCGGCCTACTACCAGGGTCTGTCGGTGAATCTGACCACCGAGCAGATCATGGTCACCACCGGTGCCTCTGAAGCCCTGCTGTTCAGCATGTTCAGTTGTTTTGATGCCGGCGACGAGCTGCTGTCCCCGGAGCCCTTTTACGCCATCTATCACGGATTTGCCCACATGGCAGGCATAGAGCTGCGCTCCATCACCTGCCGGCTCGAGGACGACTTTCGGCTACCCTCCATCGACGAATTTGCGCGTAGCATAGGGCCGCGCACCCGCGGCATACTGCTGTGCAATCCCAACAACCCCACCGGCTGCCTCTACGACGAGCCAAGTCTGCGCGCCCTGGCCGCCCTCGTCAGGCAGCACGACCTATACCTCATCGTCGACGAAGTTTACCGCGAATTCATCTTTGACGACCGCCCCTTCTTCTCAGCCTTACGGCTTGACGACATACGCGAGCAGGTGGTGGTGATCGACTCGATCTCCAAGCGCTACAGCGCCTGTGGTGCCCGTATCGGTGCCCTCATCACCTACAACAGCGCCCTGCTCGACGCTGCCGACCGCTACGCCAAGCTGCGACTGAGTCCGCCCACCTACGGGCAGCTGCTGGCTGAAGCAGCGCTGGACACCCCTGCCGAATACTTCACCGACGTCAAAGCCGAGTACGACCGGCGCCGACAGTACGTATACCAGCGCCTGCAGCAGTTGCCCGGCGTACAGAGCTACCTGCCCGGCGGCGCCTTCTACTGCTTTGCCAGACTGCCCATCGACAGTGCCGATCGTTTCTGCCGCTGGCTGCTCACTGATTTCAGCCATGAAGGAGCCACCGTCATGCTGGCGCCCGGCGAGGGTTTCTACGCAACACCCGGACTGGGTACCCAGGAAGTGCGCATTGCCTACGTGCTCAACGAGCGCGACCTGGCCGCTGCCATGGACTGCCTAGAGGAGGCCCTGCGCGTATACCCCGGCCGCAGCACAGCCAGCCTGTGAAGCCGCACTTTTCGGCTGCCTGTACCGCCGAAAAGTGCGGTGGCTGCATAAAAAACCTTACCTTCGCGACCTTAATGTAAACAATCATGCTGGACTTAGCAGGTAAATCGATACTCATTACCGGTGGCACGGGCTCTCTGGGCAAAGCGCTTACCGCCCACCTCCTCAAGCACCACCCCGACCTGAAGAAGCTCGTCATCTTTTCGCGGGACGAGCAGAAGCAATACCAGATGGCGCTTGAGTACTCCATGGACGACTACCCGCCCATCCGCTACCTCATCGGTGACGTGCGCGACCGCGAGCGCCTCAAGCGCGCCTTCAACGGCATGGACTACATCATCCACGCCGCTGCCATGAAGCACGTGCATATAGCCGAATACAACCCCGACGAGTGCGTCAAAACCAATGTCGGCGGCGCTGAAAACGTCATCTATGCCGCCCTGGAAACCGGTGTACAGCGGGTTGTGGCCTTGTCGACCGACAAAGCCTGTGCGCCCATCAACCTCTACGGCGCCACCAAGCTCACTTCCGACAAGCTTTTCATAGCCGCCAACAACATTAAGGGCTACAACCCCATCGTCTTTTCCGTGGTGCGCTACGGCAACGTCATGGGCTCCAACGGTTCTGTCATCCCCTTCTTCCTCAAGAAGCGGCAGGAAGGCGTGCTGCCCATTACCGACCCCCACATGACGCGTTTCAATATCACCCTGCAGCAGGGCGTCGATATGGTACTTCACGCCCTGGAGACCGCCTGGGGCGGCGAGCTGTTTGTACCCAAGATTCCCTCCTACCGCATTTTGGACGTAGCCGAAGCCATCGGTCCCGACTGTGACAAGCCCGTGGTGGGCATACGGCCCGGCGAGAAAATCCATGAGGAGATGATTACCCGTTCCGACTCCTTCTACACCTACGACCTCGGCAAATACTACGCCATACTCCCGACGGAGCCCATGTGGAAAATGTCGGACTACATAGCCCACTTCAACGCACGAAAAGTTCCCGAGGGATTCCACTACTCCTCCGACGAAAACAGTGAGTGGGAGACGGTGGAGAGTCTGCGCAGGCTGATACGGGCGCATGTGGATCCGGAATTCAGCGTATAAACGGATTTGATATCCCCGGCACAGCCCCCGGCGCGGGTAGTTTTACCCGGGATTCAGCGTACAAATAACTTTAGCACTGATGTACAGGCAGTTACTGAGCATAGAATCCTTTAGAGACATGCAGTGGATCATCCCCGATAACGAGCATAGCCTATGAGTATGCCTGTTCGCCGGAAAGTCATCTTCCGGGCCGACGGCAGCGACCGCATCGGCCTCGGTCACCTCATCCGCAGCCAGGCGCTGGCGGAGATGCTGGCAGATGATTTTGACTGCGTGTTTGCGCTGGCGGAAGCACCCGCGGTGATTGCTGAAGAATTGGCATCGCGCTTTAGCGTGTATTGGCTGCCGCAAGCGGGAAAAGCCTCCCCTGCTGCTGCTGCGGCGGCCACGCCGCAGCAGCAGGCAGCAGCCCTCGCAGCTTTGGCAAGCCCGCATGACATCATCGTCCTCGACGGCTACCCTTTTGACACCGCTTACCAGCAGGTGCTACGCGAGCGGGGCTGCAAGCTGGTGAGCATTGACGACATACACGCCTACCCCTTTGTGGTTGATGCCATCATCAACACAGCCGGGGGGGTACGGCCGATGCATTATCAGGCCTTGCCGGGGACGCGTTTTTGTCTGGGGCTGCGCTATGCCTTGCTGCGGCGCCCCTTTCGGCTTGCGCAGGCGGCGGCAAGCCTTCCCACAGGGGCCTTGCAGGCAGGCGAGGCCAGCAGCGCACAGGCAGCCAATGACAATCCTCATGCAGCGGCCTTACAGGCAGGCGAGGCCAGCAGCGCACAGGCAGCCAATGACAATCCTCATGCAGTGGTCTTGCAGGCAGGCGAGGCCAGCAGCGCACAGGCAGCCAATGACAATCCTCATGCAGCGGCCTTACAGGCAGGCGAGGCCAGCGGTGACGCAGCCGATGCCCCGGCCCTGTTCATCTGCTTAGGCGGAGCAGACCCGCGCAATGACACCCTTGCCGTATTGCAACGCTGCCTGTCGCTCGGCTACTTTGGGTGCTACGAGCTGGTCCTGGGCGCTGCCTACCGCTGGCAGCCGGCACTGGATGACTACCTGCGCCGGCAAGCAACAGCCGAAGTGCGCATACACCGCAATCTTTCGGCTGAGGCCATGGCTGCGCTCATGCAGCGCTGCCCCTACGCTGTCTGTTCGCCCAGCACCGTTGCCTACGAGTACGCAGCGGTGGGTGGTGTACTCTACCTGCAGCAGACCGCTGACAACCAGAAAGACGTGTACAGCTACCTTCTTTCTGCCGGCCTTGCACGCGATTTTGTGCGCGACTTTGCGCGCGCCGGCGATGAAGCCCAAGAGCAAGCACTTCGGCAGCGACAGCGGCAGGCTTTTGACGGCCGGCAGGCTGCGCGGCTAGGGCGGCTGTTTCACGGGCTGCACATCCGTCTGCGCAAGGCCACCGCTGACGACTGCCACCGCTACTTCGACTGGGCCAACGACCCGGCGGTACGGCAGCAATCCTTCAGCAGTGAGCCCATCCCTTACGAGCAGCACGAGCGCTGGTTTGCCGCTAAGTTGGCTGACCCCGCGGAATGCCTCTACCTGCTCAGTCTGGATGAACAGCCCATGGGGCAGGTGCGCTTCAGCCTGACGGGTGAGCGGGGCGAGACAGCCATTATCAGCTACGCTTTGGCGGCACCCTTTCGCGGGCGCGGGCTGGCTGCCCCCATGCTCGAGCGCGCCATGGCGCAGCTCGCTGCTGATCAGCCGACGGTGCAACAGCTTCTGGGCTATGTCAAAAATACCAACGAGGCCTCCCGCCGCGTGTTTACGGCCCTTGAATTTTTTGCCCGGCCCACCG
>JAUMBM010000151.1:0-4032 GCA_032115735.1 Saprospiraceae bacterium | reverse complement strand
CAGAGCCGCTCAGCGTGTAATCAGCACTCACGACGCTCCCCTGTGGACTCACACAAATGCGCACCACCACCGTAGCATTTTTTTGAACATTATCAGTAATCTTCGGGCGACTCAGCACACCGCGGTTTCCGAAGCCGCGCAGCGCAGGGCCACTGCCGCCACCGCTGCCTTCGCCCGTACCACCGCCTGTGCCGCCACCCGTACCACCACCACTACCCCCTGTGCCGGTGCCGGGCTTTTTTGTATAAGAAATACCCCCCACAGCTTCCCTGGCAGCAGCCTCCTGCCGCTGCCGCTCCAGCTCCTCCTTGCTAGGCCCCGGATCTGCCGGCGGCGGCGTGTTGATCCTGCTGGGCTGCCTGCTGCTGACAACCGGACTTGTGACCGGCTTGGTCGCTGGCTTCGTCACCGGCTTCGTCACCGGCTGAGGCTTGACAGGCCTCGGCTCGACTTCTCTCGGCGCAGGGGCAGGCTCAGGCGCTGCCGCCGGCACCGCCGCCGGACTGCCGCCGCCGCCGCCACCGAGCTCGACCGTCACCGTATTGACGGTATCAAACGGCTTGACCGGCGTCTCACAGGTAGGTACAAAGGACAGCAGCACCAGCAACAGCAGGTGCAGCGCCAAACTAAAGGCGCGCGCTATCCACAAATCTTTGCTTTCCGTTGCACTGAGCGTATTCATAAGACCGGAAATTTATACAGAGAAATA
This sequence comes from Saprospiraceae bacterium, assembly GCA_032115735.1. Classification (GTDB taxonomy): domain Bacteria; phylum Bacteroidota; class Bacteroidia; order Chitinophagales; family Saprospiraceae; genus JAUMBM01. The sequence goes on along the minus strand of JAUMBM010000151.1, from coordinate 3,323 downwards.
GTGTTGAAAAAACCTGTCGGCCAAGCCTGCACAGCAACCTGTCGCCAGCAGCTGCCGGCCGGCGGCTGCACCGGCCGGGATTTTTGCCGTAGGCACAAAATCCTGCGCACGCGCCTACTCGTTGACGGACAAAACCGCCTCGATACCTGAGCGCATCGCCATGTCCATGACCTGTACCACCGACTCAACCGGAGCCTGCGGGTGTGGACTGATGGTGATGACATAGTTGCTTACGCGCTTACCTTCCTCATCCTCTCGCACGCCACTGTCAACAGCCTTTTTGCTGAGCAGAAACTCAAGTTGTTCAGCATCTACCCGTTGATTGCCAAGGGTAAAACCACCCTCAGCCGATATAGTCACGTTGTCAAAATCCTTGGGCGGCGGTGGTGGCGTATCCGTCGACTGCCCCGGCAGCTGCAGATTGAGCGCATTGGGCGAGACGATGGTGGAGGTCAGCATGAAAAAAATGAGCAGCAAAAAGATGATGTCAGTCATAGCCGACATGCTGAAAGCTGCACTAACCTTATTCTTTTTCTTGAGTGCCATGTGTTTCGGTATAATAGTGTTGCGGTACCCGCCCCTTAAGAGGTAGGCTGCGTAGCAAGGATCGCTTTAATATCGTTCTGCGCAGCAATGCGCATCAGCCGGGTGACATTGTCAAAAGGCGTCCCCACCTCCGCAACAATCGTCAGCGTAAGCGCTTCCTTGTTGTCGGCTTCCTCAATGGCCGTCTGCACCGAGCTTTCAAGCTGATCGCTCTCTACCGGCTCGTTGTTGAGTTCAAAAACACCATCGCGGGTGACCGACAGCACCAATGAAGCAGGCGCAACCGTCTTCACATCTGACTCAGGCAGTTCAAATGGCTTGACATTGACCACCCTCGACGTGAGCATGAAGAAGATCAGCAGCAGGAAGATGATGTCTGTCATGGCAGACATGTTGAACTCCGCACTGATCTTGTTTCTTTTTTTGAGTCCCATAGTGATGCAGCTTATGCGGTTGGCTCCTGCAGCAGGTCCATGAATTCAACCGTCGTGCGCTCCATCTTGAAGACGACCTTTTCTACATTGGCCACCAGCAGGTTGTAGCCCACAAATGCAAAGATGCCGATAAACAGACCGAAGGCCGTAGTCACAAGTGCCTGGTAGATACCACCCGCCAGTACTGCAGGGGAAATATTTTCGGCAGTAGACATGTTGTAAAAGGCCATAATCATACCCGTTACCGTACCGAAGAAACCAATCATGGGCGCTGCGCCGGCGATGCTGGCGAGGGTCGACAGGTTTTTCTCCAGCTTGAAAAGCTCCAGGTTGCCCACGTTTTCAATGGCTGCATCGATGTCGCGCAGCGGCTTGCCGATGCGCTGCAGGCCCTTTTCGACCATGCGGGCAACGGGTGAGTCGGTCGACTGGCAGAGGGCGCGGGCGGCAGCAAAGTTGCCCGCCTGCACGTTGGCGCGGATGTTGTTCATGAAATATTCATCTACCCGGCTCGCGCGGCTGATGCTCATGTAGCGCTCAATGAAGATGACCGTGGCCACGATGGAGAGGATCAGCAGCACCAGCATGATGGCGATACCAATGAGGCCACCGGAGGCGATGATGTCCCAAAGGCTCATAGGTTCTGTAGCGGCCGCCCCTGTGTCTGCCGCAGCATCCGCAGCATAGCTCTGGAAGAGAAGCAAAAAGTCGTTAAACATGAAGTAATCGTTTTTTGTGAGTAGCGAAAATAGAACGTTAGTGACCACTGATTAGTGTAATCAGTTGCGGACAAATTTACAATTTTTCGATTATTCGGCAGGCTTATTTATGCAACGGTCGATGCAGGCCTGCCGCTGGCAGAGATATTTTGGGCGGTAGCCAACAATGCCGTGCGGCTGGCTGTTACTACCTAAGGTATGTGTATTGGCTGGTTTTTTGGTTTTTTCGAAGGAAAAACCAAAAAACCAGCCACACGATCAGCTGAATCTTCATTTTTTCTTCGAAAAAATGAAGATTCAATTTAATTGCTGCTGGCAGGCAACTGCTTTTTTACCAAAAAATTAAACACATGAAGTGTCCAACCTGCGACGTCAACCTGCTCATGACCGACCGCAATGGCGTAGAAATCGATTACTGCCCCAGCTGCCGGGGGATTTGGCTGGATCGCGGCGAACTCGATAAGATCATCGAGCGCTCTGCCAGCGCTGATCGCTCAGCACCCAAAAGCGGGCCTGCACCGGATCTCTACCGGGATCGCGATCACCATCGTCACCACGACGACCACAAGCATTACGATTACAAGAAAAAGAAAAAAGACTCCTTCCTCGAGGATCTGTTTGATTTCTAAAGCAAAAAAGCCTGCCCGCATCGCGGGCAGGCTTTTTTGCTTTAGAAGCGGAAGTTGAGCTTCGCAAAATAAAAGGACCCGCCAAAGCCCATCTGCACGGCATCCCACAGACCACCGGTCTCGGTCTCGGTATCCTGCTGGGTCGGGTACACATTAAACAAGTTGGCAGCACCCACATTCAGCGACATGCGGGACGACAAGTCCAGCCCCAGCGTCAGGTCGGTCGTGATGCGCGCCTCGTACACGTCCAGCGTGCCGAGGAAATCCTCCAGCGTCACCTCACCAAAGCGCACAAAGCGCAGGTTGGCATTAAACTTGCCCCGGCGATAGTCCATCGTCAGGTTGAGCTTGCTCTCCGGCGCCGAAGCGAGCAGGAAGAGCTGCTCACGCGAACCAAAGTAGATGTCTTCCTTGCCCTGCAACTTGGCGCTGGTATTGATGTCGCCCAGCTCCATGCGGTTGAAGTTGCCGGCAAAAGACAGGCGCAGGCGATTTTCATTGAAAGCCTTGGCCCAGCTCAGGACAACGTCCAGCCCGCTCGTGCGGGTGTCGAGTGCATTGGTGAAAAACTGCGCCGCTGCCACATTCAGCCGCTGCAATTCCTGACCGATGTCGGGATCCGTATCTTCAAAAGCGCCCGTGAGCACGATGCGGTCCTGAATATCCACATAATAGCCATCGATGGTAGCCGTAAAGTCGCCAAAGCGGGCCGTCAGACCCAGGCTGGCGTTGAGGGCTTTTTCCTCCTGCAGCGCCGGAATGCCGAGCGCCCGCGTGATGGGGCTGTTGTTGCGGGCGATAATTTTTTCGGTAGGCACCCCGCTCACAAAGTCGGTAAAGGTGCTGTTGTAGTAGATCTGTGCCAGCGAAGGCGCCCGGAAACCGCTGCTGACCGAAGCGCGCAGCGCCACCGCATCGGTGACGGCCAGGCGGGCCGCCAGCTTGCCGTTGAGGGTGGCGCCAAAGTCGCTGTAGTTTTCGAAGCGCACAGCCGC
>JAUMBM010000150.1:0-29856 GCA_032115735.1 Saprospiraceae bacterium | reverse complement strand
AGTCCGAAAGTAATGTGCATGAAAGACGCTTTTAGGGAAGCAGTGGTGTATACGAAGATCAGCCGCCGGTAGCGTGCTGCAGGCGCTGAACCTGCGTCTGCCACAGCTTGCGCTGATCTTCCTGCTCGTCATCGTCACAAAAATCGGTCACCTCCAGGATTGTCTCTCCGGTCACGGGGCTTTCTTTAATTCTGAACTCAAGGTACTCGCCCTCGTCAGCATCATCCCAATGAAACCGGAGTCGCTCCTCTTCAATGTCATCTATCAAATCGGCCGACTCGAAAGAGTTGCCCCAATAGAATGCATAGTGATCCCCGTTGATATCAACTTCATCACAAAACCAGCGAGTGAGGCAGGAGGGCGTCGTCAAAAACTGATACAGTATACCCGGTGATGCCCGGAACAGAAATTCCAATTCTATTTTGACTCTAGCCATGATCCTACTAAAAACGGTTGTTTATATCTGAATGGCACAATAAAAGATAAATGTTCGATTTGTGCAAGTTTTTTTTGTCAATCGTTCAATATTTTCATCGCCGGGATGGTTGAAACTATTTTTACATCTTTGCGTTATTAGTTAGCATGCGTGAAAAATAGGATGTAAACTACTTGACTAAAGGTATATTTAAGCCTATTTTTGCACTCTGTTATTGAGAAAAGAGCAATAGGAGCAGGCACCATCAAAGCGGATAAGCTGTTGTAATCCACCTATGTCTTACCTCTCCGTCACTCGAACAAATATTTTGTTCAACCTAAATTGTAACAAACCACTTCAACGGGCATGCGCTTGACAGCCAAGGCATCCCATACTCGCAAAAGTCGCTAAAGGTACGTAGATGAGACAGTTAAAGATCACTAAGTCGATCACCAACAGAGAAAGTCAATCCTTGGAGAAGTACCTCCAGGAAATAGGAAAGGTTGACTTGCTTACCCCTGAGGAAGAAGTAGAGCTGGCCAAACGCATTAAGCAGGGCGACCAGGCTGCCCTTGAGAAGCTCACTAAGGCCAACCTCCGTTTTGTCGTTTCTGTTGCCAAGCAATACCAAAATCAGGGCCTGTCGCTAAGCGACTTGATTAATGAGGGCAATCTGGGCCTCATCAAAGCTGCCCAGCGATTCGATGAGACCAGAGGTTTCAAGTTCATCTCTTATGCCGTCTGGTGGATTCGCCAGTCTATCCTGCAGGCATTGGCCGAACAGTCGCGTATCGTAAGGCTGCCACTCAATAAGGTCGGTTCCCTGAATAAAATCAACAAGGCTTTCTCCGAGCTGGAGCAGGAATACGAGCGCGAGCCTTCCGCGGAAGAACTGGCCGAAATGCTCGAAATCCCTACCGAAGAGGTCGAAACTACCTTGGGTGTGGCAGCTCGCCACGTGTCTATGGATGCTCCCTTCGTAGAAGGTGAAGACAATTCGTTGCTCGATGTGCTGGAGAATACAGCTACGCCCAACACAGATTCTTCGCTGGAGTATCTCGAATCACTACGCCGCGAAATTGAGCGTTCCCTGTCAACCCTTACGGATCGCCAGTGTGACGTCATCAAACTGTACTTTGGCATAGGCGTTGAGCACCCTATGTCTCTGGAGGATATTGGCGACAAATTTGGCCTTACGCGTGAGCGCGTGCGCCAGATCAAAGACAAGGCTATCAATAAGTTGCGCTCAGCCAACCGGAGTAAGCTGCTCAAGCATTACTTAGGTGCTTAGGCTGTCATAACAGTCAAAAACAGCAGGCTTTCAACAGTTTACACCTGCGCAAGGGGACAATTCCCCAAACACTTTTGGGCGACCCTGGTCGCCCAAAAGTGTTTTAGGGCAGGCCTTTCCCGATAAATCTCACCGCGGTATTTGACAAACCTCACTGGCCTTCTTTGCCACCGCTGTTACCTTTGCTTTGGTGTAGATGTGATTACGCCTGCAAGTCTAGTGTAAATCTCTGCCAGCCTCCTTTTTCGTTCACCATCTCAAACTAAGCGATATGTCTCCCACAGCAGAAAAAAAGAGTACTTTTATAGATCCGTTAAGCCATGGAAAGGCCGTAGTCGGGTTAGAACTTGCTCGCCCCGATTATCCCTTGCTGGAGTATCTCCATTATCTGTTTGGTCATCTGAAAGCCGAGGAGATTCGGTTTGTGCATGTCATACCGCAGCTTGAATTTTTTTACTGGGAAGATCAGGAAGAAAAACTGGAGGTTGACAAGCAGATCCTGCAGCGTATGGAAGAGGAGATTTCAGCCTTCTTTAAGGCTGCACGCCCGAAGGCTTCTTTGGAGATTCGCGAAGGCAATCCGCTGGAGATGCTGCTGGAAGAAGCCGGTACTTGCAAAGCCAGTCTGGTCGTAATTGGACAACGCGGTGCAGGCGGCCATAACATTGCTTCCAAAAAAATGGCCCGCCGTACGGACTGCCCCATTCTCATCGTACCTGAAAAGGCAGAGTCTGTCATCTCGCACATGCTGGTACCTATTGATTTTTCACCCAGCTCTGTCAAAGCCCTGCAGACGGCAATTGCACTGCGCAGAGCCGTCAATCCCGAAGCCGCGATTACCTGTGTCAATATTTACGAATTGCCTGACCTGAGTGCGTATCGCTTGCAGCGCACTCCTGGTGAACTCCACCAAATGGTTGAGGAAGACCGAAGTCAGGCGTTTCGTGCTTTTCTGCATGAATATGCCGGGGAAGAGGCTGCCAGCATTTCCAACAGCCTTATTCACAAGTCCGATATGAGCATCTCGCACCACATCACCCATTTTGCCAAAGAACACCAATGCGATCTAATTGTCATCGGCGGCAAAGGACACTCCCGCATGGAGCGCCTGGTGCTGGGAAGTGTGACAGAAAATCTTCTCTCTGACAATGAGGATTTTCCTATACTTGTGGTAAAGTAAGTTTCACAGGCGATGGCCCGGATAGAGTATTACCAATACAAGGCGGTCGGTTTGGCTCACCGCGTATGCTTGCGGTTGCGCTCATCCCTGCCACTGCCACAATTTTTTCGCTATGCGTATACATGACCAACTGCATCTGCACGATATACAGGTAGGCTTCAACCAATTGTTCCCCCACCTAAAGATTTCTTTTTACTCCGTCAGCCACAAGGAGGGGGAAGGTAGTGCTGCAAAAAACGAGCTTGATGCTCACCAGCCGCTGTCCAAGGTACGCACGATTCACAAGGAAGGAGAGATAATTATTCACCCTGAAATGACCGTGGCAGAGCTGGAAGATGTTTTTGCCGGCTACTTTGGCCTGAATGCACAAATATTCCGCAAGTCCGGCAACCTCTGGATGCAGACAACTGCCACCGATCACTGGAGCCTGGGCGAGCAGAATCGCAAAGGTGGTTCTTCTGAATCCCACTACGTTGATAAGCTACTGACCGACGAACCGGAAGAGCCGCTGGAAACAGACTAAGGGATGGTGAGCATTGTTCCGAAGAATCAGTGAGTTTGGTCAAAAACCTCCACAATTTTGAGGATGAGCGCAATGTCCTGGTAGTAGGCCCATACCCAGTCAAAGCGTAGGTTGGATGACAGGATGGAAGGTTCCAGCAACCCTCTTTGCGATGCCAGACCTGCGAATATCTCGCGATTGCGAAAAGCGAGGTAAAGATCCCTGCCCGTGCGTTCAGTATAGGCCATAATCGCGGCCTGCATGGGCTCGGTCAGTAAGCCGGCAACGTGGGTATCCTCCGTGGCATACACCATGTAGCGCGCGCGGAGGCCGTCATGGGCAATTTCGTCATCGCAATTGCTTCCTCCCCGCAACACAAATGCTTTGATGCTGCGGCTCAGCTGTGGCTTGTGCCGGCGCGGCCACAGCACGAGCCCCCCTTCGGCCTCTTCTCCGAAAAGCGCATATACGAATTGCCCCTCAAATACTGCTTGCAGTCGGTTAGCTAAGGGAGAAATTTCTTTGACCGCGAGTTCCGACAACACAAAAGGCATCATACCGATGCGACCCGTAATGTAGTCACCCCCCTCATACAGGTCTGCCGATGTATCAAAAATGCCACTCTGTAAAAACAACTCCTTAGAGATGTATTTTTGCGGATCGTAGTAGAGCTGCTCATAGTGAAGCTCTGTGTACATAAAATGTAAAATCAACTGCACCAGATTCCGCTTGGTAGCCTGCCTGAAGAGTCGCAGACGCCAGCCAAGGTAGGCTATGTAGAAGCCCGTAGGCAGGGTGATAAAAAGTGTAAAAGCAGCCAGATCCAGATAAATAGCAAGCCCGAGCAGGGTCAATCCAAACAATAATGACAGTAGCAGCAGGCGTACGAGGCGCAGGCGCAGCTGCTCAGCACGCAGCAAATCCGGATGAATGTGCGAGTTATAGTACAACCTAAACGCTGCCTGATGAATCGAATCCATAAATCTTCCAAGGATGCTGTCAGTCAAAAGTACTTAATTTTTGAGCCACTCACAGCATAAAATACCGGTTTTACGTTATCTGAGGGTACACAGCTGTACGCACCTGACCCATACCAGAGCCTTTAATAACTAAGCCCTGTGAAAAAATGCTCAATTAAAAAAAATGCCGTACATTTGCACCTCTATGCAAAATACAATCAAATACTTGTATCGGATCGTCTTTTTCGTATTCATTCTCGGCTTGTGGGGCTGCAAGAGCGAGTTCGAGCGAGTTCGCACCAATGGCGACCCGGCCTTCTTGTTGCAAAAAGCCAACGAATATTTTGATGCCAAGGACTACCTGAAAGCGCAGACGCTGTACGAGTTGTCTATCACCAGCTTTAGGGGTAAGCAGGAATCTGAAACCATTGCCTATCGCTATGCATATACTTACTACCATTTAGAGCAGTATACGCTGGCGGCTTACTATTTTACCAACTTTGCCCAAACCTACGGAGGTAGCCGCTTCCGGGAAGAGGCTGAGTTTATGGCTGCCTATTCCAATTACTTGCTGTCACCTGTATTCAGGCTGGATCAAAAGGCAACTAATGAGGCCATAGAAATGTTACAGGAGTTTGCCAACCAGTACCCCAACAGCGATAAGGTGGCGCAGTGCAATGAATTGATTGACCAGATGCGGGGAAAACTGGAGCGCAAGGCTTATGAGTCGGCCAAGCTCTACTTTGACCTTAAATACTATCAGTCGGCAATACAGACGTTTGACAATGTACTCAAGGATTTCCCTGAGACCCAGCGTGCTGAAGAAATTAGGTATATGATGGTGCGCTCCAGTTACTTACTGGCAGTCAACAGCTTCGTCGACCGGCAGCAGGAACGCTTCGAGGATGTCACGAGCCGCGCCAATGCTTTTTTGAACAGGTATAAAAATAATAGCGGCTATCAGACCGAAGTATCTCAGATGCTGGCTGATGCGCAAAAACGTTTAAAAGAACTGGAAGATGTCAGATATCAAAACACAGGTTCAAGGTCTGGATCCTAACGTACGCGCCCGCGATGTAGGTGCTATGGTTAAGGATACCAACAATATTTATGAGACGCTCAATGTCATCACGCGCAGAGCTAAGCAGCTGGCGGTTGACATCAAGCTGGAGCTCAACAGTAAGCTGGAGGAGTTTGCTATCTCAAGCGATACGATTGAGGAAATCAGCGAGAACAAGGAGCAGATTGAGATCTCTAAGTTCTACGAGCGCCTGCCCAATCCGGTAATTATTGCTACTGAGGAATTCCTCAATGGCGAGCTCTACTACCGCCATAACGATAAGAAGAAGATCCGCCGAAACGATCAGTAGTCGGGTATACCATACAGGGTCTGTTGTTGGTTTCATAAGGATGGCAGTCAACCCCAGCCGTTGGTATGCTGATCGAATTTGTTGTAGCAAGTTAACTTGTACATCATTTTTTCAACCACCGGTTTGATGCCCCCGATAAGCCGGAGTATCCTCAGCTCTTCATGCGCATACTCGACGGAAAAAAGATTATTCTTTGCGTGAGTGGCAGCATTGCTGCTTACAAGGCTGCCTTCCTCACGCGACTCCTCATCAAAAAGGGGGCGGCTGTGCAGGTGCTGATGACACCCCATGCTACGCGCTTTGTTAGCCCCCTGACTTTTTCTACCCTCTCCACCCGGCCTGTATACATAGATGTAGTGGGCGAAGATGAATGGAACAACCATGTTGCACTGGGCTTATGGGCTGATGCTATGGTCATTGCGCCGGCCACCGCCTCTACCTTGGCTAAGCTAGCTCAGGGTATGAGTGATAATTTGGTCGTAGCCACGTATCTTTCAGCTCGTTGTCCTGTGTTCATCGCGCCGGCTATGGACGTGGATATGTGGCATCATCCGGCAACGCGCGAAAATATCGAGCGGCTGCTTCGCTATGGCAATCATCTCATACCTGTCGGTTATGGTTCGCTGGCCAGCGGCCTCAACGGGGAGGGACGCCTGGCCGAGCCCGAGGAAATAGCGGCCCGGCTGGAGTACCACTTTTCCCGCCAGGGAAAACTAGCCGGGCAACGCTGGCTCATAACAGCCGGCCCTACCTACGAGCCTATTGATCCTGTTCGGTTTATAGGCAACCGATCATCAGGAAAGATGGGTATGGCCATAGCTGAAGCTGCTGCGGCTGCAGGTGCCGATGTGGTACTCATCCTGGGTCCGTCCGCACTGAGTAGTACTCACCCTTACATACGCATCATCCGGGTAGAGACGGCTATTGACATGCACGCGGCAGTGCTGGAGCAGTTTGACGAGGCGCAGGTAACCGTACTTACTGCTGCGGTAGCTGATTACAGGCCGGAACAGGTCGCCAGCCAGAAAATCAAAAAAACTGCTGATACGCGATCACTCAGCCTCGTTCCTAATCCGGATATCGCAGCGACCCTGGGTAAACGCAAGATCAGTGGTCAACTAGTGGTGGGTTTTGCACTGGAAACGGACAATGAATATGCCAACGCACTCGACAAGCTGAAGCGAAAAAATTTTGACCTTATCGTACTCAATTCGCTGCGAGATCAGGGAGCGGGCTTTTCTGTAGATACGAATAAAGTTACCATTTTCTTTGCAAACAATAAGCGGTGGGACCTGGAGTTAAAAACCAAGACCGACCTGGCAGCTGATCTGCTGGAAGCTATCGAAGAATACCGTACATTTGCAGATACTACCAATTTAGACTAGTCATTTGACGTTTATGAAAATCATCCGCTTACTCGCTCTTTGCCTCCTTTTTACCTCCCCGGTAGTTGCGCAGGAACTCAAGTTCAATATCCGTTTCAATACACTGGCGCTACAGACAGTAGACCCGGCCGTTTTCACCACGCTCGAGCAAGCGCTCAATGACCTGCTCAACAACCAAAAATGGACCAACGACGCCTTTGAGCCCGAGGAGCGTATCAACTGCAACCTGCTGATTACCCTTAAAAGTGAAAATTCCCCTACTTCTTTTGTTGTTGATATTGCTGTCCAGTCCTCCAGACCGGTCTACGGAAGTGAGTACCAGACGCCCGTATTCAATCATTACGATGACAATGTCTCCTTCGAATACGAGCAGTACCAACCCATGCAGTTTAACCGCAACACCTTCAACAACAATCTGGTATCTACCCTCGCTTTCTATGCTTACATTATTCTGGGCATGGATTACGATACTTTTTCGCCCTTGGGCGGAGAGCCTTATTTCGCAGAAGCCCAAGAAATTGTCAATGCAGTGCCCCCCGGTGCAGCAGCCATCTACAAAGGCTGGCTGCCCGGTGATGGTCAGCGCAACCGGTACTGGATTATCGAAAACATTTTATCTCCGCGGATGCGGCCTTTCCGTCGGATGATGTATGCCTACCACCGAAACGGACTGGACATCATACATAAAAATCTTGCCGAAGGTCGTGCTAACCTGCTGCAGGCACTTACGGAGCTGGAAACTGTCAACCAGAGTTATCCCAACTCAATGATCATGCCCATTTTTTCCGTTACCAAGCGCGATGAGATCATTGAAATTTTCAAGCAGGCTACGCCTGCCGAGCAGAACCAACTGCTGCAGCTCATGATGAAGGTAGATCCCGCCAATACCACTCGTTATCGGGAAATTCGCTGATTTCCTGCCTGATTTTTATGCCTTTGCAGTAGATCGAAAAAACGTATTTTAGCGACAGATAAAATAGTCGCAAAGCAGATTGGGGGCGGCTTAGGCTGCCCCAATCTGCTTTGCGTGTATACTTGTCTCAAATAAATAGGTCTAGCATGCACAAGCAATTTTTTTTCCTGCTGACAGCTATGCTGCTCCACCTGGCAGCCAGCTCCCAACCTACACAGAAGCCGCCGCTGCATGGCCGGCACTGGATGGCCATCACGGGTAAGCCGCTGGCGGCTACCGCTGGCGCTATGATTTTCCAAAAAGGCGGCAATGCCGTCGATGCCGCCTGCGCCATGCTGGCAGCAACTTGCACCATGTGGGACGTCCTCAGCTGGGGCGGAGAGACACAGGCATTGATTTACCACCCGCAGCTGAAACAAGTTATTGCCATCAATGCTTTGGGGGTTGCACCTGCCAAAGCTACGCCTGATTTTTTTCGGGAAAAAGGCATGCAGGCCATTCCTGCTTACGGCCCGCTCGCGGCCGTCACCCCCGGCACGCCGGGCGGGCTGCTCACTATGCTGGCTGAGTATGGCCGACTAAGTCTGGCTGAGGTGCTGGCGCCTGCCATCAGTCTGGCCGATGGCTATCCAATCGAAGCCCAGACAGCCAACCAGATTGAGCGAGAGAAAGAGCGTATACGGGAGTGGCCTTATGCCCGCAAGGTTTTCCTTGTACATGAAGGACAGCCAAGGGAAGCTCCGCATGCGGGGGAGATCTTCCGGCAACCGGAACTAAAGGCAACGCTGCTCAAACTGGTCGAGGCGGAGCAACAGGCAATCCGCGCCGGCAAATCGCGCAAAGAAGCTATCTATGCCGCCTATCAGCGTTTTTATACGGGCGATATCGCCCGCGATTTCGTGCAGGGAAGCCAGGAACAGGGCGGCATCATCTCGCTGGAAGATTTGCGCACCTGGCAGGTGAAAATCGAGGAACCGCTGATGACCAGCTACAGGGGCATCGATGTGTATAAGCTAGACACCTGGACCCAAGGGCCCAGTATGCTGCAGGCGCTCAATCAGCTTGAATATTTTGACCTGAAAGCGATGGGGTATAACTCCAGTCGCTATATTCATACACTCTATCAGGTGATGAATCAGGTTTTTGCCGACAGAGATTTTTACTACGGAGATCCAGCCTTCCCGCCGGTAGAACCCATTGACGGGCTGCTATCTAAGGAGTATGCCCGCCAGCGCATTGCTTCCATCAATCTGCTGCGCAACGACCCTGATGTGCGGCCGGGCAATCCCTACCTTTTTCAAAAAGATACACTCAACCCCTTCTACGGGCTGTTGCAGCAGTGGCACAGCGTGAGCAAGCGGGATCCGGACCACGGACCCGGTTTTTTTGGAGGTACAACAACCGTTCAGGCCACGGACGCCGATGGCTGGGTTGTATCCATCACGCCCAGCGGCGGTTGGGTGCCCGCCTGTATTGCCGGTACGACAGGGATAGGTATGAGTCAGCGACTGCAAAGCTTTGTGCTGTCACCGGAGGACAATCCCTACAATGTGCTTCGACCCGGACAACGGCCACGTGTTACGCTGACCCCCAGTCTGGCTCTTAAAGACGGTCGCCCTTTCCTGTCTTTTGCTGTGCAAGGGGGCGATAGTCAGGATCAAAACCTGCTGCAGTTTTTCCTCAACATCACTGAGTTTGGCATGACCGTACAGCAAGCCTGTGAAGCTGCCAATTTCAACAGCTTTCAGATGCGCTCCTCGTTCGGGAACCATGAATCAAAGCCAGGTGAAATTTTGCTCAGGGAGGATGTACCCGCCTGGGTACAGGGAGAACTGCAAAAGATGGGCTATAAAATCCAAACCGATGACCGTACTTCAGGTCCTATCAATGCCATCTACTTCGACTGGAAGCATGGCAGCTTTTGGGGCGGCAGCAGTAATCATGGAGAGGATTACGGCATTTCGTGGTAGGGTGGCAGCAGTAATTCGTGCAGGAGCACCTGAGCGGCTAGGAAGGTAAATTATCCTGGGCCTGCACCACTTCCTGCAGTGCCATGAAAAATATGCGCTCTTTGAAGCGTACATGAGATGCGAGCTGGTAGCCCAACTCATTCATCCGCTCGGAAAGTTCATTCTTTTCGGCATCCTCCAGTGCTTCGAATGCGCGGATAATGTCTTCCTGCTCTTTGAGCACCTGCAGCGCAAGCCGCGCAGCCTGCCCGCCCATACGTTTGGCCATCGATACCAGCTCCCGCTCCACCGAAGCAAATTCCAGTGTAATCAACTCGCTGTACTGGTGCAGGGCATACTCGCGCCGCCCTTCATCTGTCGAAGGCATACCCCGATAAGTAGGCACATCATTCTTCAGTACCTGCGCAACTACCAGCATGCGGTGATGTGCTCTTGAATATGGAATTAGCCAGTCTTGGCGCCTGAGAGGTGTCATACACGTAGTTTTCTTCCTAACCAAAGGCCGTTATTTTTGTTGAAAAAAAAAGACATGAGGCTCAATGAAGGACAAACAACTACTATTCTATCCTGATTATCAGTTGCAAAAAACAAATCAACGCGGCCTGACTTCATACAGCCAATAAGCCCGAAAAAAAATTATCTGCTCATTATTTGTAAAAAACTGAAAACCCTTTTATCTTTGCACCGCTAAATGTGAAACAGCGCAGCTGCATAACATGAAAGCTGGAACAGACCTATGGTGTAACGGTAGCACTCCGGATTTTGGTTCCGTCTGTCAAGGTTCGAATCCTTGTAGGTCTACAAACAAAAGGTGATTCGCGGTAGCTGCGAGTCACCTTTTTCTGTTTATATCCTGCCGCCTGCCCCAACTTCTTTTGGCCTGTCATTTGCAACCGATTCCCGTCTTGGGTTGTTGTAAAAATCTCATGCTGCTACCAATTATGCCGGATACTACAACCAACGAATTACTGACAGGAACGGAAGATCAGCCGCAAAACAAGGCTGCCCTGCGCAAAGGCATCTTTATTAAAGGCGCCAGAGCCAATAATCTCCAAAATGTAGATCTCTACATTCCCAAAAATAAATTGGTCGTGGTGACAGGTCTGTCAGGATCGGGCAAATCGTCTATCACCATGGATACGCTATTTGCAGAAGGTCAGCGGCGCTATGTAGAAAGCCTCTCTGCTTATGCCCGTCAGTTCCTCGTAAGAATGCAAAAGCCGGACGTAGACTATATCCGGGGCATCTGTCCTGCTATCGCCATAGAACAAAAAGTGAGTACGGCCAATGCGCGATCAACAGTGGGCACCCTCACAGAAGTATATGATTTTCTTCGCCTTCTATATGCCCGAATTGGAAAAACCTACTCGCCTGTATCCGGCGAGTTAGTCAAAAAGCATGAGGTGTCAGATGTAGTAGACTACCTTTTACAGCTACCTGAAGGCAGCCGGGTGCAGCTCCTGAGCCCCATACCCCACAAATATGCCGACCGGCTGCTGCGACAGGAGTTACAGCTGCTGATGCAGAAAGGCTATACGCGCGTAAGCGTCAACGGACAGTTGGAACAAATGCAGGATTGGCTGGAACGCGATGATTCTCGCCTCCAGCAGACCATGGCCAGCCTGCAAGAAGAAGAACAAATCTACCTGCTGATCGATCGCTTTGTCATGGCAACAGCAGATGAAGAACTTACAAAGCGAATAGCAGACTCGATACAGACAGCCTTTTACGAGAGTGAAGGAGAGTGTCTTGTAGACACCTTTGATGGTACTCCCCGGACTTTCAACAACCGGTTTGAGCTTGACGGTATCACTTTTTTGGAACCTAGTCCGCAGCTTTTTAACTTCAACAATTCCTATGGTGCCTGCCCCAGTTGTGAAGGTTTCAGTATGGTCATGGGTATAGACGAATCTAAGGTCATACCCGACCAGTCGCTGTCCGTCTACGAAGGTGCCATTGCCTGCTGGAAGGGAGAAAAATTTGGAGAATGGCTCAACTACTTTCTGGAGATGTCCCATCTGTTTGATTTCCCTGTACATCGGCCGTACCGCGATCTGACCGCTGCCCAGCGCAAATTGTTGTGGAAAGGCAAGGGAGAATTTCCGGGTATTGACGGCTTTTTCAAGGAGCTTGAGGAAAAAACCTATAAAATACAGAATCGAATTACGCTGGCACGCTTCAGAGGGCGCACGCGCTGCCCCCTTTGTGAGGGCAGCCGCCTGCGCAAGGAAGCGGGTTATGTCAAAATCGATAACAAGTCCCTGTCCAACTTACTAGATCAGCCTGTCGAACAGCTGCTGCCCTGGTTCGAGCAACTATCCCTGTCCGATTTTGACCGACAGGTAGGGCGCAGACTGCTGACCGAGCTTATCAATCGCCTCAGGTTTATGTGTGATTTGGGACTGGGCTACCTCACGCTGGGCCGCTTGTCCAATACCCTCAGTGGAGGAGAAACACAGCGAATAAACCTTACCCGCACGCTGGGCAGTAACCTGACAGCTTCCATGTACCTGCTGGATGAACCCAGCGTGGGCCTGCACCCCCGCGATACTGCGCGGCTGGTCAAAGTACTTAAAGAACTGCGGGATCTCGGCAATACAGTTATTGTGGTAGAACACGAGGAAGATGTCATCCGCAATGCTGATTACCTCGTTGACATCGGTCCTGAAGCCGGCATTCATGGTGGAAAGGTCGTATTTGCAGGGCCTTACGAACACATCTATACAGAAGCCAATGAAAGCCTCACTGCAGGCTACATGAGCGGAAGGCTGCAAATCCCCGTACCTGAACAACGGCGACCCGTCAGGTCTTTCATTCGTATTAAGGATGCCCGTCAAAACAATTTAAAGAATGTCACCGTCGACATCCCGCTCAATACCCTGACTGTGGTGTCTGGCGTGTCGGGAAGCGGAAAGACCAGTCTGGTGAAGGATATTCTTTACCCTGCACTCAAACAGCATTTTGGCGAGACAGGGCAGACACCCGGGCAGCATGCCGGTTTAGAAGGCGATTTGAAAGCACTGCATGAAGTTGAGCTCGTCAACCAGCAACCCATAGGTAGATCCTCGCGATCTAATCCCGTAACTTATGTCAAAGCTTACGATGCCATCCGAAACCTGATGGCCAATCAGCAACTTGCCAAGCTAAGGGGACTTAAGCCCGCCCATTTTTCGTTCAATGTAGACGGTGGGCGTTGTGACAGTTGCAAAGGAGAAGGCGAAAACGTCATTGAAATGCAATTTTTGGCCGATGTGCGGCTCGAGTGCGAGGAATGCAAAGGAAAACGCTTCAAAACCGAAATCCTTGAAGTCAGCTACAACGGTAAAAACATCCACGAAATCCTATCTCTGAGTATTGAGGAAGCACTCAATTTTTTTGCAGGTAAAAAGGAGATTATAAGCAAAATTAGACCTCTGTACGATGTAGGTCTCGGCTACGTTCAACTAGGTCAAAGCTCCAGCACCCTTTCCGGAGGGGAAGCTCAACGGGTAAAACTTGCCAGCTTCCTGGGCAGGGAAGGTGAACGGCAGCAGTTGCTCTTTATTTTTGATGAACCTACGACAGGCCTGCACTTTCATGATGTTCAAAAATTGCTCGATGCACTGAATGCACTGGTCAACAAAGGGCACAGTGTGTTGGTCGTAGAACATAACCAGGATGTCATCAAAGCAGCGGATTGGGTCATCGATCTGGGTCCGGAGGCCGGTGAAAAAGGAGGGCAACTGGTATTTGCCGGCAGACCCGAAGATCTTGCCGCTACGCCTGAGAGTATAACCGGGAAATACCTGCGGCAAAAATTTTGATGCCCGCCATTCAGCAACAAAAAAGGGCAGCCCGGGCTGCCCTTTTTTGTTGATTATACCTCAGGAATGTGCTGAAGTTTCAGGTCAATATTCTTGTCTTTGGCGGATTCACGGAAATCGTAGAGAATATTGAGCGCGTCAAAATCGATCTCTACTGCCTGTGAACCATCAATGATTACCTCACTGTTGGCAGGAAGCTCATCCAGTGTTTTCTGCAGAGAAGCCTTATTGAGGAAAGACACATGCTCAGACAGCACCAGCTTGATGCGTCTTTGCGTACCTGTTGAAGGAATCTCCTCCTCGTGATAAAAGTATGGCGTCTTATAGTTAGTCTTCAGAATGTAAAAGATAGCTACCGTCATACCGATCAGAATCCCAACCAACAAATCGGACAGCAGAATCGCTGCTATGGTAACGACAAAAGGTACAAACTGACGAACACCATTCCGGAACTGCATTTTGTACAAGGCTGGTTTGGTAAGCTTGAAACCTACAACCAACAATACAGCTGCAAGTGCAGAGAGCGGAATCATATTGAGTATGCCCGGAATCAATGTAACACAGACCAATAATAGTAAGCCATGGTAAATAGCCGACATTTTGGAGCGGGCGCCCGCCTCGAGATTGGCTGTACTCCGTACAATTACTGCGGTCATGGGCAGTCCCCCTATGAGGCCACTTAGTAAGTTGCCCACACCCTGCGCTTTCAACTCCTGATTGGTAGGCGTATTGCGACGATGAGGATCCAGCTTGTCAACGGCTTCAACACTGAGCAGCGTTTCCAGGCTGGCGATAATTGCGATGACAACAGCCACCTTCCATACGTCAAAACGCAATAGCCCGCTCAGGTCAGGCCATATAAATACCCCCCCCAAATCGTTGACTGAAAAAGAGGGAATCTGCACCAAGTGCGTCTGGTCCAGTGCAAGCGTAGATGAAGAAGACAGAAAAAAGCCATTCATCAGTACTGCTGCCACAACCGCCAGTAGAGCCCCCGGAACTATTTTTAGCGGCTGAAAAAGGTTTTTTAGCCAATTATCCCAAGCAATTATGATCCCCAGTGAGATGAGACCGATCGTCATTGCCCCCTGTTGGACGTGCGTGAAGGCATAAGCGATAGCCTCAAACGTGTTGCGACCGTCTGTGCCCATAAAATTGATCTCACCAAACGCATCAGAGTCAATCCCCAAGAAATGAGGCAGTTGCTTCATAATGAGAATGATACCAATGGCTGCCAGCATCCCTTTGATTACCGACACAGGGAAGTAAAGACCAATGATACCAGCGCGTGCAACGCCCAGAATTAGCTGCAGCAAGCCTGCAATAGTCACTGCGGTGAGGAAAAGATTGAATGTGCCCAGCTCAGTGATTGCGTCCAGCACAATGACCGTGAGCCCGGCAGCCGGCCCGGATACGCTCAGATGAGAACCGCTCAGGAGACCGACAACAATACCACCTATGATCCCACTTATAAGCCCGGCCATAAGAGGAGCTCCTGAAGCGAGGGCGATACCCAGACAGAGCGGAAGCGCTACAAGAAAAACAACTAGCCCGGCAGGAAGGTCTTTGTTTACGGTTTTTACATACTGCATCATAGGTGGAAGTAAAGCTTTGATTATAAGTAGAGATACCATTAAATTGCGAGATTGTTCAATTTCCCCGATTATTTTTATATTTGCCTGCGACCAAATTATAAAATTGCCTGATTGGCGCTATTTCAAAACAAGGAGGCTGTCTCTGAAGTATTTCGCTGCCCGCTGCGGTGGCGTAAAACGGTAAACTGGCACTCATTTTTTACACAAAAACAAGTGCTTGTTTTCTTAATACGTTTCTTGGCGATTACAATCGCCAAAAATGTATCGAGACGTCTCAATTATTGCCAAGGGAACACAGATGATACAACAACTTTCCGCGATTACTATACTTGCATTCATTGCGTGCTACTTCGCCGTTCTGATGCTGGTCTCCTATATGACGGGTAAAAACACCGACAGTGAAAGTTTTTTCATGGCCGGACGACAGTCCAACTGGGTACTCGTTGCTATTGGCATGATTGGTGCCAGTTTGTCGGGCGTTACCTTTATCTCCATTCCTGGTAAGGTAGGCGTTGAGGGAGCTAACCAAGACTTTTCTTATCTGCAGGTAGTCATGGGCTACATGCTGGGCTATGCAGTGGTTGCATTGGTTCTTATGCCTTTGTACTACCGGATGAAACTCACCTCCATATACACTTATTTAGAGGAGCGCCTGGGCTACTATTCTTACAAGACGGGATCCTTTTATTTCCTCGTCTCTCGGATGATTGGCTCTTCATTTAGGTTATACCTGGTGGCTATTGTACTGCAGCTGTTTGCCTTTGACGCAATTGGCATCCCATTGGCTGGCACGGTGAGTGTGATTCTGCTGTTGATTTGGCTGTATACTTTCAGAGGAGGCCTCAAAACAATTGTGATTACCGATACGCTTCAGACAGTATCCATGCTGTTGGCTGTTTTTCTCACCATCATGTTTATCAGTAATGCGCTTGAAACATCCCTCATCGGTCTGGCAAGAGATATTATAAAAAATGACATGAGCCAGATCTTCTTTTTTGAAGGGGGTTGGACTGATCCCAATAATTTTTTTAAGCAATTTATTAGTGGTGCGTTGATTACCATTGTAATGACGGGACTGGATCAGGATATGATGCAGAAGAATCTAAGCTGTCCCAATATTCGAGATGCACAAAAGAACATGCTGTTGTTTTCTTGTATATTGTTTATTTCCAATATTTTATTTCTATCTCTGGGTGCAGCCCTTTATCTGTACGTAGGTTCCGTAGGCATTGAGCCTCCGGATCGTTCGGATTATCTCTACCCGATTGTAGCACTCTCACATCTGCCGGCTGCTGCGGGCATTGTTTTTATTTTGGGATTGATTGCAGCTGCTTTTTCCAGTGCCGACTCCACCCTTACGGCGCTCACCACCGCTTTTTGCATAGATTTTCTGAATTTTGAGAAGCGCCAACTGTCCCCTGCTGAAGAGAAAAGCATGCGAACGAAGGTACACATTGGATTTTCAGTACTTACTCTGATAGTCATCCTTATTTTTCACGCCTGGAATGATGAGGCCGTCATCAACAAGCTGTTTGTCGCTGCCGGCTATACCTATGGCCCATTACTAGGCTTGTTCGCTTTTGGCATATTAACGCCCCTCAAAGTACGAGAGGTACTTGATTTGACCGAATACAGCTGGGGCAGCAAACTTCCTTTTTGGTTGCAACGTATCAATCTGGTAGTCATCATCTGTTTGTTGGCGCCTGTACTCTCTTATTTTATCGAAAGCAACTCGGCCAGCTTACTCTTTGGATTTTCGTTTGGCTTTTTGATAATAGCCCTGAATGGTATGATCACATTTGTGGGTCTGCTGCTGATTTCTTACAAGGAAGATCTGGTTGCTGAGGAGGCTCATCCCCCTTATGACTCCGGAGAATGAGGTCGTAAATAGCTTAAATCCTGTAGTCGCTGTGTGCCGATTATTTATTACCTTGCGGCGTTTTTGAACTACATTTGGTCCTCAAATTTTTTCTCATGGGTAAGATAAAAGCTGCCATTACGGGCGTTCAGGGCTATGTACCTGATTATATTCTGACAAATGCAGAGCTTGAAAAAATGGTTGATACCTCTGATGAATGGATTACCACCCGCACAGGTATCAAGGAACGACATATATTGAAAGGAGAGGGGTTGGGTACGTCTGTTATGGGTATAGAGGCGGTCAAAGGTTTGCTGGCTAAAACCAATACGAATCCTGGGGAGATTGATTTGATGATTTGTGCTACAGTGACAGGTGACATGGCCTTCCCCGATACGGCCAACTTGATCTCGGCGGCCGTAGGCACGGAAAATGCCTTCTGCTTTGATGTCAATGCTGCCTGTTCCGGATTTTTGTATGCACTCACTGTGGGTGCCAAATTCGTGGAAAGCGGACAACATAAGAAAGTAATTGTGGTTGGTGCTGACAAAATGTCTTCCATTGTCGATTATACTGACCGTACAACCTGTGTGCTGTTTGGCGATGGCGCAGGGGCTGTGCTGCTGGAACCAACAACCGAAGAACTGGGGATTATGGACTACTCGCTGAAGAGTGATGGTCGGGGTGCTGAATTACTGCGCATGAAAAGTGGGGGATCCCGCTCACCGGCCAGCATAGAAACTGTTATGGCGCGCGAGCATTTTATATATCAAAATGGTGCCCCTGTGTTCAAGGCGGCTGTCTCGGGAATGAGCGATGTTGTGATGCAGGTCATGAAACGTAATAATCTTAGCAATGACGATGTAGCCTGGTTGGTTCCTCACCAGGCCAATAACCGGATTATAGAAACGGTGGCTCGCATGGCCGACTTTCCCCTGGAGCGCGTGATGATAAATATTCACCGCTATGGCAATACTACAGCGGCTACACTGCCCCTCTGTCTTTGGGACTACGAAAGCCAGCTGCACAAGGGCGACAACATCATTCTCACCGCCTTTGGCGGCGGGTTCACCTGGGGTGCCATCTACATTAAATGGGCCTACAACTAATTTATTATCATGGCTAAAGGGCAACGCCCTACGCATCAGTTTCGGAAAAGCAGGGCTTCCAATACAGGCAAACCTCCTGTCATTCAGCGTGATGCTCAGGCATCTGAGGGCATGCGCCTCAACAAGTATGTAGCGCACTGCGGGATTTGCAGCAGGCGACAGGCAATCGATCTCATCAAGCATGGACAAATAAGCGTCAACGGACAGCCCATGTTCGAGCCTGGCTATCCAGTGGCTAAGGAGGATAAAGTCAGCTATCGCGGAAAGGTCATTCAGCCAGAAGCCAATCTGGTGTACATCTTGCTGAATAAACCCAAAGGAGTCATCACTTCCGTGAAAGACGAGAACGGCCGCAAGACCGTGATGGATCTGCTGGGAGACAAGGTCAGCGAACGGGTGTTTCCCGTCGGACGCCTCGACCGTGACACTACAGGGCTGCTATTGCTCACCAATGATGGTGATTTGGCCAAAAAACTCACTCACCCCAGCCACCGTGTCCCCAAAGTCTATCAGGCAAAACTCAATACACCGCTCACCAAAGCAGATCTGGAAAAAATTCAGCAGGGATTTACGCTCGAAGATGGCCCGGTTAGTGTCAAGTGGATCAACTATCCTTCGGATCAGGAGAGGGACAATGTAAGTCTCGAAATACACATGGGCCGCAACCGCATTGTGCGGAGAATCTTTGAATCGCTTGGCTATGAGGTACTCAAACTGGATCGCGTGTACTTAGCAGGACTCACCAAAAAAGATCTGCCAAGGGGATTTTTTCGCTACCTCACACCTAAGGAAATCATCATGATCAGGCATTTTGTCCACTAGCCTGCATTTTTAGCGCCTCCCTTTCGCATTAGCTGGCGAATATCCCTACCTTTGCCGCAGCGACTGTGTATGAATACAGCTACGCTGACCAGCCAAAATTGTATCGCATGAACCTGGTAGAAGTAAAACTCTTTTCCGGCTCGTCCTCTCGTTATCTGGCAGAAAAAATTGCAGATTACTACGGACAAAGTCTGGGAGACCTGAAAGTAAACCGATTCTCCGACGGCGAAATTCAGCCAGTCATCAATGAATCCGTGCGCGGCGCCTTCGTCTTTTTCATAGCCTCCACGTTTCAGCCACACGAAACACTTATGGAGCTACTACTGATGATAGATGCTGCCAAAAGGGCATCCGCAGGCTATATCACGGCCGTCATCCCCTACTTTGGCTATGCTCGCCAGGATCGAAAAGATAAACCCCGCGTACCCATATCGGCTAAGCTGATTGCCAACCTGCTGCAGGCTGCTGGCGCCAACCGAATCATGACCATGGACTTCCATGCCGACCAAATCCAGGGCTTTTTCGATATTCCTGTTGATCACCTGCGGTCTGAAGCGATCTACATGACCTATCTGCAAGAACAGCAGATCATGGACAATGTCGTCTTTGCCTCTCCGGATGTAGGCGGTGTAAAAAGAACACGTGCCTACTCGAAACACTTTGGCAGGCCATTGGTCATCTGTGATAAGTATCGCAAAAAAGCCAATGAAATCGCCGAAATGACGGTCATCGGAGATGTTGAAGGCGCGGATGTCATTCTGATCGACGATCTCGTAGATACCGCCGGCACACTCTGCCGGGCAGCTGATATTATCATGAAAAAGGGCGCAAAGAGCGTACGGGCTCTCTGTACCCACCCGGTACTCAGCGGACAGGCATACGAAAACATACAAAATTCTGCCCTCGCTGAGCTCATCGTCTGCGACACCATACCCATCCGGCAGCCAATGCCCGACAAGATCAAAGTCCTGCCTTCAGCCAAGCTGTTTGCCAGAGCTATCAGAAACACCCATGAGCATCGCTCAATATCAGCACTTTTCTTTGAAGGTTGATGTTTTTGTACTTGTATACTCGGGATTTATGGGTATCTTTGCGAGCATTTTTTTGCCCGCGGTTGGAACCGCGGTTTATATCAAGTCATAAGACAGTCATTTAACATGGAAATCGTAGCTTTTACCGGTCAGCCCAGAAGTGAAGTGGGTAAAAAGGCTTCCGCGGCCGTTCGCCGTGAAGGTGGCATCCCTGCTATTATCTATGGTGGCACCGACCCCGTTCATTTTTCAACTACCTGGGGCGATGTGCGCGCAGCCGTCTATACCCCCGATTTCAAGTTGGTTGATATTACTATCGGCGGTGCAACACACCGCTGCATCGTCAAATCTGTGCAGTACCATCCTGTAAGCGACCAAATCGAGCACATCGATTTCCTCCGCCTCAATGCTGGTGTAGCGGTAAAGGTAGAGGTTCCTGTACGCTTTCAGGGTAGCTCTCCGGGTGTTCGCGCCGGTGGTAAGCTGCTGCAACTGATGCGTCGCGTGAAGATTAAGGCTCTGCCGGAAAATCTGGTCGACGAATTGAATGTAGATATCTCTACGCTCGAATTGGGTCAGTCCATCCGAATTCGCGATATCAAGAGTATCGATAACGTGGAAATAATGGCCAACGGAAGTATTCCGTTAGCAACTATCGAAATCCCGCGTGCGCTTCGTTCTGCTGCTGCTGCTGCAACGCAGACGGGCAAGAAAAAATAATAGTCGGCGGTTTTCGCCTCTGCCTATGGCCACTGCCACAGCTGCAAGCTGTAGCAGTGGCCTCTTTTTTTATCCGATAGGTTACTTATTACAATACCACCTTCTCCATGCGCTATATTGAACTAGATAACCCTCACAGGAAAAAGCATTTTGACTTTTTCAATTCGATGGACCAGCCGCACTTCAGTATCTGCGCTAATGTTGATGTAACCTCTTTTTCAACAGCTACAAAAGCCGCTGCTACCCCCTTCACAATCAGCTTGGTTTATTTGCTTGCACGAACGGCCAACGAAATTGATGTCTTCCGGCAACGCATTAGGAATTCACAAGTTGTGGAACACGATGCCGTTTCTCCTTCTTTTACCGTCCCCACTGATGTTGCGGATGTTTTTAGTTTCTGCACGGCAACCTATCAACCCAAGGCTGCCGATTTTATCCGCAATGCACAGCAAACCATGGAAAAAATGCGCCACTCGCCCAGTTTTGAAGATGAAGCGGGGCGCGATGATTTTCTCTTCCTGTCTGCCATCCCCTGGATCAGTTTTACAGGGCTGACCCATGCTATGCATTATTCCCCGGTGGATTCCGTCCCCCGTATTAGCTGGGGGAAATATTTCTTACAGCAAGGGCAACTGCTCATGCCTGTCTCCGTTCAGGCACACCACGCCCTGGTCGACGGACGTCACATGGGCCAGTTTTTTGAAAAATTGCAGCAATATCTGACCCAGCCTTCTTTGTGGCTGTAATCCGGCATTCATGCCTGCTTATTGCGAAAATTCGCCTGAAAGGCTTATTTTTGCCAACACATGAGCACAAAATCATTAAACGAGCGAATTCTTTTTGGGCTCAAGCTAAAACAGCTTCGCCAAAAAAAGAATCTTTCCTTCGCTGAGCTGGCAGCGGAGACAGGCATGTCTATCTCTTATCTGAATGAGATTGAGAAAGGCAAAAAATTTCCCAAAGAAGAAAAGTTGGATAAACTGGCGGCCGCACTGGAGGTTACTACTGAGCGCCTGCTGCGCAACGAACAAGATAACAGCCTCGCACCGGTTGAGGAACTCTTGAAGTCCAACTTTTTACACGAGCTCCCGCTCGATATGTTTGGTATTGACATCAGCAAGGTTGCAGAACTCATAGCAAACGCTCCTACCCGGGTGGGTGCTTTCATCACTACGCTGATAGACCTGGCCCGCAGTTATGCCCTGCGGGAAGAAAACTTCTACTTTGGTGCCCTGCGTTCTTATCTGGAACTCAATGATAACTATTTTGAAGATATTGAGTTAGCAGCTCAACAGTTCTGTACCAACCACCACATCGACCATCATCGCCCTTTACCACCCGAGCGACTACAGCACGTACTTGAGCAGCAATACGGTTACCAAATCGATCGGGAAACCCTCGATAGCTATCCGGAGCTGTCCGGCATGCGTTCAGTATTTTTGCCCCATAAAAAAAGACTGCTGCTCAGCAGCCGGCTCAGTAACATGCAACGCGGGCTACAGTTTGGCAAAGAACTGGGTTTTCAATACCTACAGCTCAAAGAGCGAGCGTATACGGCCAGCCTTGTCAGCGGCAGATCCTTTGAGGAAGTGCTCAACCACTCGCGGGCTATCTACTTCAGTGTTGCACTACACCTCCCGCTTCACCCGTTTGTTGAGGATGTCAGACAGTTTTTGATGCGCAGTCGTTGGCAGGCAGAGGCATTCCTCGCCATCATGCAAAAATATGAAGCCTCGCCGGAAATGTTTTTTCATCGGCTCACCAATGTACTTCCTCGTTTTTTTGACATCCACAAACTGTTCTTCCTTCGAATTGCGCACGAACTCCAGACCGATCGCTACGAAATCGACCGGGAGCTCCACCTGAGCCGCAGGCACCACCCGCACGGAAACGGGCTGCTGGAACATTATTGTCGGCGCTGGATTAGTGTGTCGCTATTGTCAGACTTACTTGCGCTTCAACAGTCCGGCAAGTTTGCTACCGCCATCGTGGGCGTACAGCGGTCGAAGTACGCAGGCACGGAAGATGAATACTTGTGTATAACCCTTGCCAGACCTTCAGCTTCCGAAGAAAACCTCAACATCAGTGTCACCTTGGGCTTGCTCGTCAATGAAGAGCTGTCCAAGAAAATAGGGTTTCTCAACGATCCCGCCCTCCAATTTCGCGAAGTCAACAAGACCTGCGAACGTTGCGCAATCGACAACTGCAGCGAACGGGCTGCTCCGGCAATTGTGGTGGGCAGGCGCGAGTCCCTTAAAGCCATTCAGACTCGCTGCGAGTGGCTCGATACGCAATGAGACCCTAAGCCGTGGAGACTGGCATGCACTGGCTTTTACCTCTTGCCGCCCCCCCAAAGTCCGGCAGGTGGCAGCTGCCGCTCCTCAAACCACCGCTCCAGCTCCTCTCTGGTCAACGACTGCTGCAGCAGCAACTGCCGCACAGCCTCTGCAGCCGACCGACACAACACACAAGCAGACATGTGGTTGTCAATGATTTGGCGCTGTTCAGCACTAGGCAGGTCAAACGCATAGTCACACAGGCGATCCCAGCTCAGGCAGGACTGTTGATCAAAACCGTCTTTTTCCATGGTCAGTTATAACAACATTATGAGCAAAAGATTTGTGGAGAGCATGCACTACCTCCATTCGCTCATCCCCCCCTTGCGGAGAATAATGTGCAGGCGACGTCTGCCATTTTGCAGATGACTCTTCACCTGCTTAAGCGTATAGCCGGTATGTGCTGCTATCTCCCGGTAAGATTTCCCTTCGTAAAAAAAGAGCCTGATACACGCCTGCTGCGCTACTGGTAGCAATCCTATGGCTGCTGCCAGCAGCGCAGTACCAGCTGCCTCCTCCGCCTTAATGAAGTAACTGTTGGGTGATTCCGCTAGCTGGTAATGCCTGTCCCAAGCCTGCTCTTCTGCCACAAATTTGAGCAAACGTCGCCGGGCAGCAGACTGCCGGATGAAGGAATAAGATTTCCGCCGGACTATTACGGCCAGCAAGGCAGGCACCGAATAGATTTCCTGACGTTCAATTTCCGAGTAAAACTGAACCCATACTTCACTTGACACATCTTTAGCTGCCTCAGCCTCTTTTAACAGCCCAAGGCAGCTAAAAAATACCAAGTGCCGATAGCGGTCGTACAATTGCTTGAAGTGATGGTCTTCACCTGTCTGACGAAACAGGCGGATCAACTCCTGGTCGTTTAGTGTTTGCATTATCCTGAAAGTAGCGCTGACGAATTTATCCCATACACCCGGGCATCAATAACCCGGGCGCAGGACAATCATTTTTACACTATCAGGTAATGCAGCTAGCACAACTCCTTGCGAACAGATAACCATTGAAGGAGATCTGAAAATAATCCGAAGCTGCAAGGACAGCTTTGGGCACCAATACCTCAAGCTGGCCAAAAACAAGCGACCTTACAGCCTTGCGTCAAAGTTAACAAGATCTACAAAACGGAGAACCCTGTCTGTTATCATTTCGTCGTTTAGATCCAGCAATTTTTCGATGCCAAATTTTTCAACACAAAAGCTGGCCATGGCAGATCCGTAGATAATCGCACGCTTCAGGTTTTCAAATGAGGTATCCTGGGTTGAGGCCAGATAGCCCATAAATCCGCCTGCAAAAGTATCTCCGGCACCCGTGGGATCGAAAACCTCCGCCAAAGGCAGAGCAGGTGCAAAAAATACACGCTCTTCTGAGAAGAGCAAGGCACCGTGTTCCCCCTTCTTAATAACCAATACCCGTGGTCCCATGGCCTGAATTTTGGCAGCAGCGAGCACCAAAGACCGCTCACCAGACAACTGCCGTGCCTCCTCATCATTGATCGTCAGCACATCAATGCGCCCCAGTACTTCCCGGAGTTCTTCCATGGCCGTATTCATCCAGAAATTCATGGTGTCCAGCGCCACCAATTTAGGCCGGCGAGGTAACTGGTCCAGTACCCGCATCTGTACCGCCGGCGTCAGGTTACCCAGCATCACAAACTCAGGCTGCTTATAAGCCTCCGGCAACACCGGATCAAAATCAGCAAGCACATTGAGCTGCGTATCTAATGTGTCGCGGTCATTCATGTTAGCATGATACCGACCTGCCCAAAAAAAGGACTTCTCCCCTGCTTTCTGCTGCAGTCCGTCGAGATTAATGCCACGGCTGCGCATCTCCGCCAGCGTCTCTTCGGGGAAGTCATCACCAATTACCGATACCAACTGGACATGCTGGGTAAAATAAGAGGCAGCCAGCCCTATATAAGTAGCCGCACCACCAACGATGCGATCCGCTCTGCCCCAAGGCGTTTCAACATTATCGAAAGCCACTGTTCCAACGACCAATAAGCTCATGAAAAATATTTTTAAAAAATTAGTCTGCAAATATTGCAAATTCTAAACAGGTATCATAACTTTGCAGCGCTCTTTTGAGAAAGGCGTTAACAAATTCTTACAAAGAGTTATTAGTTGCAATAGCAACTGTTTTCACTGCCTCAGTAGCTCAGTCGGTTAGAGCGGCGGACTGTTAATCCGTAGGTCGAAGGTTCGAGCCCTTCCTGAGGCGCCAAAAGGTCTTGTGCACGCGCACAAGGCCTTTTTTTGTGCGCTGATTTTACGCATAAAAAAAAGAAGCCCCGGTGGCCTGCAGGCTGCCGGGGCTTCTTTTTAAGCGGATAAGCTATAGTTATTGCTTAATCACCTTGGTACTCACAATCTCCCCGCCTGTATTGATGCTCAGAATATAAACACCAGAGGGCATAGCAGAAGGCAACACCAAATCCTGAGACTGGCTCAGTTCTATATTTTTGCGAATTACTACCCGACCCGCAAGATCACGGAGCTGCAGCTCTCCCTCCCCTGTCAGCGCAGCCGGCAGGTTGATACGAATCCAGTCCGTTGCCGGGTTGGGGCTAACTTCCAGCTGCTGCGCGGCAGTCATCAGCTCTCCTTCAACAGCCAGTCTGCCTGAAAGCTGGTCAGTTGCCCGTGCTACTGAGGGCTGTGCCTGAATCATTTGCAAACCATAAGAGAGGTTGCCAAAGATTGCCTGCGTGGTAGAGTTTACGTTGGTGCCCTGTACGGCCGGCCCGGCGAATCCGCAGTTGCCGATATTCATATTTACCTGGAAGAGCATGTTCCATGTTTGTCCGTTGACCGAAGACATGCCACGGTACACATTGCCTACGCGCACGAGCCGCAGATAATTTACATTGAAGGCCGGCAGGAAATTAACCTGCGGAATGCCATTTTGCGTTCTGCGGGTTGCAAAATACACGCGGTCATTGCCCACCGTAAAGATGTAGACATAAGGAGAACCATTGCCCATATTGGCACGGTACATCAGACCAGCATTGCCAAAACCACTCACAATGCTTACCTGAGCGCTCAGATCCAGATTGCAGATAGTTTGGTTGGGGAAGGCCATAGTCACGCCATCACCAATAGCCGGTGGAGCACATGAATTGGTGATAAGGAGGTCGCCATCAGGCAGATCTGTCACGCTACCCGCATTGCAATTGCCCACAACAAATGGAGCCAACCCATCGGAGAGACCTTGATTGCAGCTGCTGCTGTGATAACCCAGCCCCCAGAAAGTATTTACAGGATAGCTATCCCACTCAGCAGCGGAACTGAAGGCATCACTTGGGTTGTTGTCGCCGGCTGTGACACCAAATTTGCGACGCAGCGTAACATCTATACCAAAGTTAGTTGCATTGCCCAGCTGACCGATAGCGTCAATAATGCCGTTACCATCCTGCAGGATGACAACATCATTACCGTTGAAAGTCAGATCCGGCGATACCTGGTCAGCCTTGCTCCTGAATTCAACCCAGGCAGAGGAATTACAAATAACGTAGGTTCCACCCGGCTCAATACTGCCATTCAACGGGATGGTATTCACAAATGTACCGCCGTTGAAAGACATAAATACACCATACTGTGCCAGGTTGATAGCGCTGCTGCTGGGGTTGTATATTTCAATGCACTTATTGTTGCTGGTTCCCTCAATATATTCAGAAAAGAATAAATATGAACAAGCTGACAGTTGTGAGCAAGGACTCTGATTGCTGCCAAGATTCACCGTAGCTACGCAGGCGGCATCATCGTCGAAGGCTGCGGTCACTGTCAGGGAAGCTCCATTGGCAGGTAACACGAGATCCTGGAAAGTGTGAGAAGAAGCCGATACAGAAGATACTGCCACAGAAGCAACTATCGTTCCGGCAATCGAAAGCGTCAGATTGCCGGCACCGGGTTTATCTGTATACTCAACCGTAATATCGGTTGTATAGGTATCATCTGCCACATAGGGCGTACCATTGTTGCTGCAGCTGCCTGCATTGTCCTGTCGGCTGACACTGGTGATGGTGCACGGCCCGGGAACAAAGCAGTCGCTGGTGTGTGCCCCCAGATAGGTTGCTGTGTTGACAGAGTAGGTATCCCACTGCTGATTACCCCCAGTTAGCCAGGACAGACTTCCTGTAGATACATTCGCCTTGCGAACAAGCGTGTTATCTAAGGTAGATCCGCTACCTACACTCCAGTTAGTCCCAGGATCTGTTCCTACCACACCGATAACGTCCAGTACCGTTCCTGTGTTCGTGACCAGTTCTATCGCATCATCGCCGTTATACCAACCGCTGCCGTTGGTCAAATCTGGCTGAACCGAAAGAGTAGACGAACTTTGACATATTACATACACGTCATAAGGTGCTATGGTAGCACCAGCCGGAATGGTAATCGTCACGCCGGCACTTACTGCACCATTGAGGTACATCTTAACCTGATAACCAGCAATGCTCAGCTGGTTAGCTGTCGGGTTGTAGATTTCAAGGCACTTATTGTTGCTGCTTCCCTCAACATACTCCGAAAAGAAGGGAGCTGTACAGTTTTGAGCGTATACCCCCAACGCGAGCATACTACTCACAAGTAGTGATAAAAGTGATTTCATAGAAAACGTCTTGTTTGGAAGAATAAATGATGATGGGCCTGCGTGAAATAGACGACTGGATTGGTATGCGATAGTCTCAAAGCTCTTGCACAAAAGTACGACAAACCTGTAAGATGCAGAAAAAATACCATACATAGTTTGCCGATTTAATATATGGTTTACAATGCCAAGGCAGCAAAATTTAGGCAAATTGAGTTACCTTTATGAGAAGATTAATCAATTACTGCTGTGGACACTTCTGCTTTTACGGTATATCTCGATTTAGGTTTCAAACATATCGCAGATTTTTCGGCATACGACCATATTTTATTCATTGTGGCACTGTGTGCTATCTATCGTTTTCATCAATGGAAGCAGGTCGTCATCTTAGTCACGGCTTTCACGCTGGGTCACTCATTGACGCTTGCACTGGCGGCACTTGACCGAATCAGCATTCCGGCCGAGCTGATAGAGTTTCTCATACCGCTGACGATTGTGGCAACGGCCCTATACAACGTCATCTCCGTTGCTGGTCAGCCACAGCAGAAGGTGCGCACGGCCAGCAAATCGCTGACCATCAATTACCTGCTTGCCGCTATTTTTGGACTCATCCACGGAATGGGGTTCAGCAATTTTTTCAGATCAACCATGCTGCCTGGCGAAGAGAACGCCTTATTATTACAGCTTTTCGCCTTCAACTTGGGCGTTGAACTGGGACAACTGGCCATCCTTGCTGTCATTTTCCTAATCGGAGGCTTGGCTATGGGTGTGCTTTCAGTCAAACAGCGGGAATGGAATCTCTTTGTTTCAGGAGCCGCCTTTGGTCTGGCTTTTGTGATGATGCTGGAAAGATTGCCCTGGTAGGAAACTCCTGAACTAATAATCTCTCCGCATGCTGCAAGCAGCAGTTAGACTGACAGCTAGCTCGCTGCACCCTTATTGGCCATGACTCTGCAGGTCAAGCCTACCCTCTTGTCTCCCCTGTTTTTTCCAATTGTAACCCTATGGACTGAAGCCCTCGCAAACTGTCGGTACGCATGTATTGCTCAACAACTATACGATAATCTCCCGGCTGGTTAAAATAAGCTTCTTCCTGAATAGGTATACGAAGCTCACAGTCCTCACTGTTGCAGTCCCCCTGCCAAAAGCCCTGCTTGTCGGAAAGTTCAAGAGATAACACCTGGGCAAGGTCTTTACCATCAGGAAATACAGTGCGTATGTTGATGTATAAATTCTGGTAGGGATAGTCCACCAAATGATCCAGCGTGAGATAAAGATTGTATAGCTGCTGCGTATCGGCAATCGAAAAAGCATAGGTCAGGCTATCTGCATAGGGCCAGCCCTGCTGTGGATCTATTTCGAACGTTTCTTCATATACAACGGATTGCTTGCAAGAACCAAGAGCTGCAGACAGCAAGACGATGACTGCCAGACGAAAAAGTGCAGTTGTAGACATACGGTATATTTCCTATGATTTTACAAATTCGCGCAGCTGTGTCGAAATCGTCAGCTGGTTGACTCCGCCTCCTATGTGAAAATTGGTGCGGCCATAATCCAGTCGAAATTTTTTTATCTTAAATCCTACCCCCAGCGTAAAACCCGCAAAACTCCTGTAGTCTGCCTCTGACAGTTCCTGCCGCAACAGGTGGCTGTAGCCCGCACGCAATCTGAAATTTTCTCTCGCTCCCAGCAACAGCTCAGCATTGAATACAAAATGTCTGAATAAGTTATCAAACCAAATAGATGCTCTCGATACATCGACTGGCTCGTCATTCAAAAAAAGGTTGGTCACCTCTTTATTTGGATCATCATAGCGAATATTCCAGCGGTCGAGATAACGATAGATGACAGAAAAACGCAATGGCAGGTAGCGAAGCCGCTTGGCCAGAGCTGCCTGCATTTCGAAAGGAAGAGGCTCCCGGCTGCTTCCTTCATAAGTTGTCAACTGCCCGCCAACATTGCGCATCAGGATGGTAGCAGAAAAACCTTTGGCAGTATCAGCATAAAAAA
>JAUMBM010000149.1:0-9114 GCA_032115735.1 Saprospiraceae bacterium | reverse complement strand
GGCCGCTGCCCGATAAAATAGTATTGGCTCGTCTGCTGCCGCAGATAGTAATTTGCGTTTTCACGGCCATCGCGAATTACTTCAGAACGCATGCGCTGCATAGCATCTTCGGCCACGTTGGTAGCTGCGATTTCATCCATCTCATAAGAGACATCCATGGCCAAAAATTCGAGTCGAAAATGCTCACGGCTGGGCCAGGGAAAAACGACCGTTTCGGGCAGGTTGATGATATCCCGTGTCATGAGCTGAACGATGGAGTAGCGGTTGTCCGTCAAGGTATCCGGGATGCGGTAACGCACAGACTCGTAACCGATGGCAGAAAATTCGATGACATCTCCAACCTCAACCACTAATGAAAAGAAGCCGTTGAAATCGGAATATGTTCCTCTGCTTTTTTCCAACACTAAGATATTGACATACGGGATTGGCGCGAGCTGCTCGTTGGCTCCGTCAAGCACCATACCGGACAGCTGAACCAGGTGGGGTTCTTTCTGTTGGCCGAGCAGGCTGAACAGACCGGCCAACAGCAGAAAGGTGGAGATAAATATTCTGCGCATCATGTAAAGTTCTTTTTTTATGGCTGCGGTACTTGAGCCTTCCAAAGATAGTGCAGCGGAGTATATTGACCAAACCAAGTAGGCAAGAGACAACCCCCTATTTAGTAATAAAGTGTTTGGCAGCATGTTTGTTGCATGCCAAGCTATAAAAAACAGGAAAGCTGTGCAGAATAGCCAAGCCGTCAGGACACACCGGGGGTCGGCACTAAACGCCCGGTAATATACTGACGGCATCGGCTACTAGCCTTTCCGCGAGGCTGGCTGAAGCGCCAGCGCTATCACTTCGCTCATTTTGCTAACGTACTGTATTGTCAGCCCCTTTAGGTATTCCTGGTTGATATCCTCTACATGCCTGCGATTGTCCTCACACAGCAGGATAGATTTCATTCCGCTTCGCTTAGCAGCGAGGATTTTTTCTTTGATACCCCCGACGGGCAGAACCTTGCCCCTGAGGGTAATCTCGCCGGTCATCGCCAAATGAGATTTGACCTTTCTGCCCGTAAGCAAGCTGGAAAGCGCTGTCAGCATGGTAATACCAGCAGAAGGTCCGTCTTTGGGGATAGCGCCTTCGGGAACATGCAAATGGATATCCTTTTGCTCAAAAATCATCGGGTCGATACCCAACAATTCAGTATGTGCCTTAATATAACTGAGTGCGGTCGTAGCAGACTCTTTCATGACATCCCCCAGGTTACCCGTGAGAATCAATTTGCCATTCCCTTTGCTCAGGCTGGCCTCGATGAATAAAATTTCTCCCCCCACGGACGTCCAGGCCAGGCCAATGGCTACCCCTGCCTCCTCTAATGGCTGGAAGCTATCGGAGCTGAAACGGGCGGGGCCCAAAATTTCATGCAGATTTTCCACCTTGACAGTAGGTTCATATTTCTCTTCCATGGCTACCCTTTTGGCGACAAAACGCATAACGGCAGCCAGCTGCCGATCGAGCGACCGCACCCCCGATTCTCGCGTATAGTCCTGAATAATAGCCGTAAGCACCTTTCCACCCAGTTTGACGTGCTTGGCATCCAGCCCGTGGTCTTTCCGTTGTTTGGGAACCAGGTGTCGCTTGGCGATTTCCACCTTTTCCTCCAGCGAGTAGCCACTCAGATCGATGATCTCCATCCGGTCCAGCAGGGGCTGCTGTATCGTACTCAGAGAATTGGCCGTAGCGATAAACAAGACCTTCGACAAATCATACTCCATTTCGAGATAATTATCGTAGAAGGAGTTATTTTGTTCCGGATCGAGCACCTCCAACAAGGCAGAGGAAGGATCTCCCCTGAAATCACGACCCACCTTGTCAATTTCATCCAAGATAAAGACAGGGTTGGAAGCATCCGCCTTTTTCATGGACTGTAAAATGCGGCCTGCCATGGCACCGATATAGGTTTTGCGGTGACCCCGGATTTCGCTTTCATCATGCAAACCACCCAGAGACATACGGATGAACTTGCGCCTAAGCGCATTGGCGACGGACTTACCGAGAGATGTTTTTCCAACCCCCGGAGGGCCTACCAGACACAGGATGGGTGCCTTCATATCCCCCTTCAGCTTCAGTACTGCTAAGTGCTCCAAGATACGCTCCTTAACCTTTTCGAGGCCGTAATGATCTTTATCAAGCACCTCCCGCACCCGGCGAAGGTTAAAATCGTCTTTGGTACATTTATTCCATGGCAAGTCCAGCATAAACTCGAGATAGTTGAGTTGTATGCCATGATCTGCCATTTGCGGATTCATGCGGCGCAACTTGGCAATTTCCTTATCAAAAGCAGCCTTCGCGTGTTCAGGCCAATCTTTTCCCTCGGCTTTGTGTACCAGCCTATTGATATCTTCCTCATGTGAGCTGTGCCCCAGCTCCTCCTGAATCGTACGCAGCTGCTGGTTGAGGATATAGTCGCGCTGCTGCTTTTCCATATCCCCCCGAACTTTATTCTCAATCTGGTCTTTGATTTCGAGGATGCGAAGCTCATTATTAAGCTCCATGAGCACACGATTGGCCTTTTCCCCCAGTTCATCGATTTCCAGAATGCTCTGTTTGATATCCATCCCCACATTCATGTTGGAGGATATAAAATTGAGCAAAAAGGAGGGATTATTAATATTGCGCAAGACAACTGTAGCTTCGGAGGGAATGTTGGGCGACAGTTCGATAATCTGTCTAGCCTGATCCTGTATGGTAGAGACCATCGCATCAAACTCAAGTTTGTTTGCGGGTGGCGTGTGCTCCAGCATCCTGACCTTACCCACCATGAAAGGCAGCGTTTCGGTCACCTCCACCAATCTGCACCTGCGTCTTCCCTGCAGAATTGCCGTGATCGTTCCGTCGGGCATGCGCAGCAGCTTGAGTACCCGGGCGATCGTGCCCACCTGATATAAATCCGTCGCTTCGGGCTCCTCGACATTGAGGTCACGCTGGGCCAGTACAGCCACAAAGCGGTTGGTTTCGTAAGCTTTGTTGATTGCCTTAATAGACCGATCACGACCCACCGTGATTGGCACTACGATATTGGGAAAAAGAACAGTATTTTTCAATGCGAGTACGGGAAGCACCTCCGGATAAGACTCATCCGGATCAGTTTCTTCCTCATCTTCAAAGGGCAACATGGGAAGAAAATCTGCTTCATCCTCAAACCCGCGATGGGCAAAAAAGTCTTCAAACATATTCATTGGTAATTAGTGCAGTCAGTAATGCCAACCTAGTCTATGAAAAAAATAACCTTTTTTTGATCGACAAAATGACGGTATTTTGGGGCATAATAACCCTTTTTATCTATGACAAAGTCTATGCCATAGCCAAAGCGGACAAAAGTACGGCCTTTTTCCCGTCAAAACGTCATGTGAGCATGTAAAAAACCGACAAAACGCCGTTTTTATACTGCATTGGACCGCCGCCCCCTGCCAGAAACGTCTGCCTTATCGCAGGCTACGCCGGATGCGACCAACAGAGTTCTTCTTAATTGATAATGATGCATCTATGTCACTGCATTTGTCTGTACTCATCACCACCTACAACGAGCACACACAGCTGCCAGCGCTGCTGGCAGACCTACGAGGCTGGGCTGACGATATCCTCATTGTAGATTCTTTCAGCACCGACGGTACCGCCGAGTACGCACGTGGACAGAAAGTAAGGGTAGAACAGCGAGCCTATCAAGGACCTTCCGACCAGAAAAACTGGGCTATTCCACAGATGCAGTACCCCTGGGTACTTATACTGGATGCCGATGAACGCCTGAGTCCGGCAGTCCGCACCGAAATTGAGCATGTACTCGCCCTGCCTCAGCCCCCCGCTGATGGTTACTGGATTCCAAGGCGTAACCATTTCATGGGCAAGCACATCCGCTACAGTGGCTGGCAGGGAGACGCTGTCATCAGACTTATCCGCCGCGACCGATGCCGCTACGACGACAAGCAGGTACACGAAGAAATTGACCAGCGCGGCCTTAAGATAGGCCGGCTTAATGGTTGGCTCGACCACTATACCTTCAGAGATTCGGCCCATTTTCTGGCCAAAATGGAGCGCTATGCGGCTTGGTCTGCTCAGGACCACGCCAGGTCGACTCCCCGCATCGGTTTTTTTCAACTCGCTCTCAAGCCCGCCTTTCGATTTTTCAAGCACTACGTCCTCCAACAAGGATTCCGCGACGGGCGGGTGGGATTTATCATCAGTACCATTATGGCTTGGGGTGTATTTTTGCGTTATGTAAAAATGCTGGAGATCCGGCAAACCAATCAATAACCTCCGATCATGAAAGTAGAACACATCGGCATTGCCGTCAGCAGCCTGGCCAACGCCAACGATTTATTTACCCGCCTGCTGGGTGCTGCCCCCTACAAAGAAGAGTCTGTTGCCTCAGAACATGTAACCACCAGCTTTTTCATGGCTGGCCAGACCAAGATCGAGCTGCTCGAAGCCACTGCGCCGGAAAGTGCCATTGCGCGGCATATTGAAAAAAGAGGGGAAGGCATACACCATATCGCCTTCGAAGTAGACGACATCTATGCCGAGATGGACAGGCTGCGGGCAGCAGGCTTTCAGCTGCTCAATGAAACACCCAAGCGAGGCGCAGATAACAAGCTCGTATGCTTCGTACATCCCAAATCTGCCCAGGGAGTGCTTGTAGAACTTTGTCAGACAATACGCGAAGAGGGCTAGCCACCGGCTGCCCGCACACGTAGTCCGTCATAGGCGGCATACACATTGGGCGGCAAGCTTTGTTGCAGCTCCTCGTGGAGGCCGATGCGATGACTCATGTGGGTAAGATATGCCCGCCCGGGCTTTATGCGTGCTATCAGCGCCAGCGCCTGGCGTAGAATCAGGTGGCTGAAATGCTCCGGCTCTAGCTGTAAAGCACTGATAACCAAAACATCCAAATTCTGCAATTTGCTCATTTCTTCTTCCGGTATGGCCTTGACATCTGTAAGATAGGCCAGATTGTAGACGCGGAAGCCCAGGATGGCCAAGTTGCCATGCATGATGTTGACAGGCAGCACCGGCACCCCTGCTGCCACAAAAGCCTCATTACCGACGATGGTATGCAGCTGTATGGAGGGCGCGCCGGGATAGGGATCCTCGTCAAAAGCGTAGGCAAATCGGTGTTGCAGCTCTTTGCCCACTTCTGCCGTGCAGAAGAGGGGCATATTTTCTTTTTGGAAAAAATTATAGGGGCGGACTTCGTCCAGCCCAATGACATGGTCATTGTGCTGGTGCGTAACCAGAATCCCGTCGAGGCGCGGCGGGCGGGCGCTGAGCATCTGTTGCCGGAAGTCCGGTCCGATATCAATAGCCAGATACTTCCCTTCAACGGCCAAGAGGGCAGCCGTCCGCAGACGGCGGTTCCTGCTGTCTGCGGACACACACACGACGCAGCGGCAATTCAGTACCGGCACTCCCTGTGATGTCCCCGTCCCTAAAAAGGTAAGTTCAACTGCTCCCATTGGCTGCAAACATCGTAAAAAATGCCAAGATTGCAGCAATTTTCCTTTTGACTTTCCTGCCACGTCCGTTGGCGAGCTGAGCCATCGACAGCCCGCTCTAGCCAGCCAGCATTCCGCTATCGCGCAGGATGGTTGTCGCCTCCTCTGCAAAAGCCTCCTGAACGTAGAGCGTAGCCTCCCCCAGCATAGGAAGCACCGAATCCGGCTTGTTGACGATATGACTTGCGATTCCCTCCTGTTTGAGGACATCCTCCGCGAATTTGGCCTGCATCAGGTCATCTGAAGCAAATACCTTAACCCATCCTTCCATAGTATTCTGTTTTTGGTGGATATACTGCATCTCTCTGCCGAAAATGCAAAGACAATATACGCAATTTTCTGATAGTTGCCCGACTCCTCTACGGTAAATTCGTGGCGATTTTATACTTATATATGGATGCTTGCCCGTAATATTGTCGTGTAAATCAACAAAAACATACAATGCACCGTGACAACGACCTCAGCTACATCCTCAACCATTTGGGGGAAGAGCGCGACGATTACTTTCAGGCAGTAGCCCCCCCCGTTGTACAGTCGAGCAACTTTGTCTTCAACGACCTGGCAGATTTCAGGCAAAAATTTGCATCTGAATACGATCAGCATGTGTACACCCGGGGCAATAACCCTACGGTGGCCATTCTGCGTAAAAAGCTGGCAGCCCTGGAAGGGACCGAAGACTGCCTCGTTTTCAGCAGTGGTGCAGCGGCCATTGCGGCGGCCATCATGAGTCAGGTAGCTGCCGGAGACCACATTGTGTGCGTATCTTCCCCTTATACCTGGACCCGGCTGCTGCTGAGTGAATACCTGACCAAATTTGGCATCAGCACTACCTTTGTCGACGGTAGGGAAGTCGTTAAAATTGAAGCAGCGCTACAGGACAATACGCGGCTGTTGTACCTCGAAAGCCCCAACAGCATGACTTTTGAGCTGCAGGATCTGGCTGGCTGTGCTGCGCTGGCCAAGCCTCGCGGCATCATCACTGCCATTGACAACAGTCACTGTTCCCCCCTGTTCCAGCAGCCCCATCGGTTGGGGATTGACTTGGTTATTCATTCTGCTACCAAGTATCTCAACGGGCACAGTGACGTGGTTGCGGGCGTTGTGTGCGGCAGTCGCCAGCAGCTCTCCACCATTTTTGGCGGAGCCTACATGACCCTTGGAGCGGTCATCAGTCCGCACGATGCCGCCCTCATCATCCGCGGTCTCCGCACCCTCCCCCTGCGGATGCAGCGCAGCCACGAAAGTGGGCTGCGCGTGGCCCGCTGGCTGGAGCAGCAGCCTGCGGTAGAGCGGGTACTGCACCCGCTGCTCCCCTCTTTTCCACAATACAAGCTGGCCAGGCAGCAGATGACCGGCAATGGCGGACTCTTCTCCGTGTATTTTCGTGCCGACACGCAGCTAAAGATGGAAAATTTTGTCAACCGGCTTCGTCGGTTTTTGATGGCCGTCAGCTGGGGTGGCCACGAATCCCTGATTATGCCCATGGTAGGGTTTTACGACGTCCCGGGCAGGCCCAACAGCAGCCAGCCTTACCAGCTTGTGCGTTTCTACATCGGCCTTGAGGATCCTGACTGGCTCATAGAAGATCTGGTCCAGGCGCTGGAAGCGCTGGGCTAAGCGTCTGCTTTTTTAAAAAAAACACCCCCGCGCAGGCCCTACAGATCCCGTCGCTCCCAGTAATTTTGGTCTTCTACCTCCGCCAGGATGGTGAGGTAGTTGGCGTAGCGCAGTTCGCTGATTTTTTCCGCCGCCAGCGCTGCTTTGACGGCACAGCCCGGCTCATTGCGGTGCAGACAGTTGCCGCCGAAGCGGCAGTCTTCAGACAGAGTAAAAAATTCGCGGAAATTGTGCGCCACATCCTGTGGCTCCAGATAGTTGAATGACAGCAGCTTGATACCCGGCGTATCGATAATACTGCCGCCGAAATCCAGCGAAAAAAGTTCTGCGAAGGTCGTCGTATGTTGTCCTTTGCCCGAATAGTCGCTGAGCTCGTGTGTTCGCAACTCCAGCTGCGGCTGGAGGCGGTTGACGAGGCTGGACTTGCCCACGCCTGACTGTCCGCTGACGAGTGTCGTTTTGTTGGCAAGTTTTTCACGCAATTCATCTACCCCTTCACCCGTAAGCGCCGACACCATCAGCAGCTCATAGCCGATCGTGCCATAGATATTTTTGAGCCCCTCAAACAGCAGGCGATCTTCCTCACTGTAGCGATCAGCCTTATTGAATACGATGATTACGGGTATGCTGAAGGGTTCTGTCATCAGCAGGAAGCGATCGATAAAGCCTGGCTTAAGATTGGGCTCTACCACCGTCACCAGCAGGACGGCCTGGTCGATGTTACTGGCCAGCAGGTGCAGATCATGCTTGCGGCGGGGCGACTGCCTGACTACGTAATTGGTGCGGGTTTCGATCTGCTGTATACTCCCGACAGGGCCTTCATCCCCCACTGTCAGCTGTATCTGCACCCGATCACCTACCGCCAGCGGGTTGGTAAAGCGAATACCTCCGGTACGAAATTTACCCACGATGCGGCAAGGGACTACAGTTGCATCCTCATCGAGACGCACCTGATACCAGCTGCCGGTTGATTTTATGACGGTTCCTGTCTTCAAGAGATAATTTTTGCTAAGCGGTAATGGCAGCGGCCCCCGAGGGCCAGCCTGCCAGAAAGGTAAAGATAAACAGCCTGTCGCAGACCACAGCCTTCTAACCGTCGACAGGTACAAAAAAGTTCCCGCAAGGAGTACCGCCCGAGATTGGATTTACAGGAGTCCAAGGGGGAAAAGGCGTATCTTTGCCCACAAAACAAAAGATTATGTACACAGCGGAGGAGCAAAAAGACCTGTATGCATGGTCCAAAAAATACCTGACGGCTGATGATGCTGTATGGGCTGCCGCACCTGCTGCGCAGGCTGCGGCCTTGCGCAAGCTGCTCATTTTCCATGAGTGGCGTTACTATGTGTGCAATGATCCGCTGCTGTCGGACTATGAGTACGACCAGCTTTACGCACGACTACAGCAGCTTGAAGCGGCGCATCCTGCGCTGGTGACTGCCGACAGCCCCACACAACGGGTATCCAGTGACCTGACCGACACCTTTCCCTCCGTAGCCCACCTGTCGCCTATGCTTTCGCTTGGCAACAGCTACGACCTAGCGGATCTGGAGGAATTTGACCAGCAGCTCAAACGGATGCTCAATATGCCGCTGACAGAGACCATCACCTATGCGGTAGAACCCAAGTTTGACGGTGGCTCCATTGCCTTAGTGTATGAGGATGATCTGTTGGTGCGCGCGGCTACGCGCGGCAATGGCAGCGAAGGAGAGGAGATTACTGCCAATGCGCGGGTGCTGCATTCCATCCCGCTGCGTGCATCTTTCAGCAAGCTGGGTATCAGGCGGGTCGAGTTGCGGGGCGAAGTGGTCATCCGAAAAGACATTTTTGAGCGTATCAACGAAGAGCGGGCCGATGCCGGCCTCACGCTCTTTGCCAACCCCCGCAATACGGCTACCGGTGGCTTGCGTATGAAAGACCCGCGCGAAGTGGCTGTCAGAGGGCTTGAGGCCTTTGTATACACCCTG
>JAUMBM010000148.1:0-4289 GCA_032115735.1 Saprospiraceae bacterium | reverse complement strand
TTGAGCAGGCCCGCTGTCGCCGGGCTGCCAAGCACCCAGTTGCTGAATGCAGGCAGTCTGGAAGCCCAGGCATTGATTTTGCCAATGCTGGCAAAAGCCCTGCTGCGCAGGCTTACCCCCTCAGCTTTATTTCGCTGGTAAAGATATTCCGCCTTGAGCGTGGCCATGTCCACATTGCTGGGACATTCGGCAGTACACCCTTTACAGCTCAGACAAAGATCCATCGCTTCGTGAAGCGCCGGCTGCTCAAAAGGATTAGCCTGTGTGCTGAGCGTGAGCATTTCCCGTAAAGCATTGGCCCGGCCACGAGTGCTGTCCTTCTCCAGCCGCGTTGCCTGATAGCTGGGGCACATGGTACCCCCGCTAAACGTGAGCTTGCGGCAGTCCCCCGATCCGGTGCACTTTTCGACTGTGCGCAAGAGGCCACCCGTTGCACTGAAATCAAAAGCCGTATCAAATACCGGAGCAGGCTTATCCTGCTCATAGCGAAGATCCTCATCCATCGGGGGCGCATCCACAATCTTGCCGGGGTTGAGGAGCCCGTAGGGATCCCAGGCGCCTTTTATGCGCCTGAGCAGGGCGTAATTTTTTTCGCCCAAAACCAGCGGAATAAACTCAGCACGCACGCGGCCGTCGCCGTGCTCGCCGCTCAGCGAGCCTCCATACTTTTTTACAAGCCGGGCCGAGGCTTCGCCGATCGCCCGCAGCTCGCGCACCCCCTCGCTGCTTTTTAAGTTGATGGACGGCCGCAGGTGAAGCTCGCCGGCGCCTGCGTGTGCGTAGTAGACTGTCTGCTGCCGGTAGCTCGCCATGAGCTCACTAAATTCGCGTATGTAGGCAGGCAAATCTGCAAGATCTACGGCTGTATCTTCGACAAATTCTACAGGTTTGCGATCTCCTTTTACGTTGGACAATACGCCAAATCCGGCGGCGCGCAGCGCCCACACGCGCTGCGTATCCGGAGCCTGCAACAAGGGAAAAGCATAGCCATAGCCAGCCCTGCGAAGATCGTCAATCGTCGCCTCCGCCAGCTGTCGAGCCTCGACAAGCGTAGCCGCCCGCTGCTCAATAATCAAAATAGCCGCAGGATCACCCTCTATAAAAAACCTGTTTTTACGCTGCTCAATATTCTCCTTAGTACAGTCCAAAATGAACTTATCCATCAGCTCGCAAGCAAAAGGAGCCCGCTGCATGGCTGTCAGCGTAGCTGCCATGGCCTCATCGAGGCTGGAAAAATGCGCACACAGCAACACCTCCGCCGCCGGCGGCTGCGGATCCAGCCGCAACTGTATGGCCGTCGTAAATGCGAGCGTACCTTCCGAACCGGCCAGCAAGCTGGCAACATTAATATCAGGACCTTCCGGACTAAACACATTGCTGTTCAGCAGCACATCCACCGCATAGCCCGTATTGCGCCGGTGTATGCCCGGCTTGGGGTACTCTCGCCGTATCTCTTCCTGCACTTCGGGCTGGCTCAGCTCTTCCCACAACTGCTGATAAATTCGGCTTTCCAGGCTATCCCCCTGCCGTTTTTCATGGAAAACGGCGGGCGGCATCGCCCCAAAAACAGCCGTAGAGCCGTCGCTCAGGACAACCTCGACGGACATCACCTTGTCGCGGGTAACACCATACTTGATGGAGGTAGAGCCGCTCGAATTGTTGCCCACCATACCACCGAGCATACAACGGCTGGCTGTTGATGTATTAGGTCCAAACCACCAACCCGTCTGCCGCAGATGATAGTTGAGCTCATCCCGGATCACGCCGGGCTCTACACGCACCCAGCCCGCCGCAGTATCCACTTCCAGAATCTTGTTCATGTAGCGCGATACATCGACGACAATTCCCTCCCCGACACACTGCCCGGCCAGCGAAGTGCCAGCCGTACGCGGGATGATACCCAGCCCGCGCTCCCGGGCAAAATCCATGCACCGCTTTATATCTGCCACATTGCGGGGCAGTACCACGGCCAGCGGCCTTTTCTTATAGATTGATCCGTCCGTGGCGTACATGGAACGCCATAGATCACTGTCATAGACATCGCCCTGCA
Organism: Saprospiraceae bacterium; assembly: GCA_032115735.1. Classification (GTDB taxonomy): domain Bacteria; phylum Bacteroidota; class Bacteroidia; order Chitinophagales; family Saprospiraceae; genus JAUMBM01. The sequence continues at coordinate 2,239 of JAUMBM010000148.1, read as the reverse complement.
GTTGGTCAGCAAGCAGATGAAGGTCTTCTATTTGCATGATAAGCCGATTTATTGCCGCAGATCAATCTTCTTTAAACATAGCAGGCATCCGCTCTGCCCGCGCAGCGGGCAGCAAAGAAGCCAGATAGCCGATAAAACCTACCACCGCGAGCACTACCACAAAATCGCGCCAGCGCAGACTCACCGGGTACGCTTCTATCATCATTTCTCCCGGCAGCTGTACAATGCCGACAGTCTCCTGAAGGATATACAGCAATACCGACAGGCCAAACCCCAGCACTATCCCCAGCCCCGTGAGCAGAAGGCCCGCATAGATAAAGGTCTTTTTCACCTCACCATCTGACATACCCATGGTTTTAAGAATGGCAATATCCTGCCGCTTTTCCAGAACAATCATCCACAGAGCCCCCACCATGTTAAAAGATATCAACAGCATCATTAGCCCGGGAATAGCAAAGCTGAGCCATTTTTCAACCTGCATAAGCTTCAGAAATGACTCTTCCTGTGCCCGCCGGTCTTTGACAACATAGTCGGGACCCAGCAATTTTTGAATGCCCGCAGCAACCTCTTCTGGTTGGTACCCGCTTTGTACACGCATTTCGAGTGCACTGACCGTTGTGTAGTCGTACTTGAGAAGCTCCTGCACAAAGCCGATTGAAGCTATAACATACTCATTGTCCACTTCCTGCTGTGCCAAAAACGAACCGGCAGGATAAGCTGAGCGCGTAGTGAACGGCGACTCCAATGAACCCGGTCGCTGCCGCCGCTTGGGCATATATACCATCACGACTGAAAAAGGATCACTAACATCAACACCAAGCCGGTCACGCATACCGAGACCAAAGACCAGCTGATCGACGCCCGCTTTGCGAAGCAAAAAACTACCTTCCCGCACGGTACGGTCAACACGTGAAACCCGGGTGTAATGACTGTCAACCCCTTTGAGAATACCAAATCCCTGCTTATCTTTATAAGAGAAAAAGGCTACCTCTTCCAGCACACGGGACGTGGCTGCAATGCCTTTTACGCCCAGTTGGATGCGTGTAATCATCTTCTCATCAGCCGTATAGGTTTTTCCCTTGGCGGCCGTTATCTCTACGTCGGGATTAAAATTATTGAACATCCCCATAAACAGGTCCTCAAATCCATTGAATACGGAGAGCACCAGCACGAGCGCGGCCGTGCCAATAGCAACCCCCACCACTGCCACACCTGTGATGATGTTGATGGCGTTGGTAGATTTTTTGGCAAACAGATAGCGCCTGGCGATACGAAAGGATATCTTCATTTCACAAAGATAATACTTGCCGGCAAACCCTGCTGCTGTGTCTGGTGCTCTCTTTTACAGATTATCTGCCGTGAGTGGGCAACCTTTTGGCAGTTTGTGTACCTTGTCAAAAGGAAGTTAGGTAGCTATACGCTTGTTAAACGAATCATTGCCTTTACTTTGTTGTACGACGATGACATACTCATAGCCGGTTGTCTGCGCCAGGAGCGACACGCGCAGCGCGCCTTGTACGACAAGTACAGGACGCCGCTCTATCGGCTTTGTCTTCGCTACGCAAGGGATGCACAGGAGGCAGAGGATTTTTTACATGAAAGTTTTTTGCTGATTTTCAGAGACCTGGGACAACTGCGGCAGCCTGCTGCGCTGCCTGCGTGGCTGCGCAGGCTTACCATCAATACCTGTCTGCAACTGCTGCGCAAACGTCCGGACTGGTTTGCTATGGATGAACGCAGGGCGGAAGTGCTGGCCGATACAGCTGCTGATGAGGATGATAACAGCTTGCTCGACATCCCTATTCAGTCATTACTGGAGGCCATTCAGTCACTTCCCGACGGTTACCGGACGGTCTTCAATCTGTTTGTCGTCGACGGTTTTAGTCATCAGGACATTGCCGCTCAGCTGGATATTTCCGTTGGCGCTTCCAAATCTCAACTCCATAAAGCGAAGGCCTTGCTGCGAAAAAAAATTCAGCTGCTCGGCCATTTGACTCCTACAACGAATTAAAGCATGCAGCATACCAATAGACATTTTCCTTCACACAGTACACCGCTTGGTGACCGCCTGCTTGGTTGGGAGAACGATGGCTCGCAGCCGCAGCAGCCGGGAGAAGGGCTTTGGGGTCGTATTGAAAAAGATTTGCCCGGGCCGCGGCGGCGGCGGTTTGTTGCCTGGTGGGTAGGCGGACTCCTGGTCGCCGTCTCCGCTGCCGGTATATACTTTGCCCCAATCCTC
>JAUMBM010000147.1:0-2831 GCA_032115735.1 Saprospiraceae bacterium | reverse complement strand
AGGTATCGTTCATAGTCATGCAGGACTCCCAGTCGACGCCGGGGATGCCGGTGGCGGGGATCTCCTGCTCCGGGGTGCCAAAATCGCCCGCATAGATGCCGCTTTTATTCATGCCCTGCATCCCTTGCCGGCCTTTATCAACGCGGTTGTTGATGAGGATGTCGGGCTGCAGTGCCCGCACAAACTGGTATATGTCTTTGCCCATCTCGCTGGTGTAGTCGGGGATCCACTCGCCGTCAAACCAGAGTATGTCAATCTTGCCGTACTGCGTCAGCAGCTCCCGTAGTTGCGGTTTGAGGTAGCTTTCTACATAGCGCGGAAAGTTGGGGTTGGCACGTGCACCGCTGTCCTGTTGGTTGTAGTCGGGGGCAAAAATTGCCTGAGCATCGGGATGGTGCCAGTCCATGATGGAGTGGTAGAAGCCAATGCGTATGCCTGCCGCCCGGCAGGCAGTGACGAGCTCGCGCAGGATGTCTTTCTCATAGGGGGTGGCATCGGCTATGTCCCACTGGCTGACCTTAGAGTCCCAGAGCGCAAAGCCGTCATGGTGCTTGGAGGTGATGACGATGTAGCGCATGCCCGCATTTTTGGCGATAGCCACCCACTCAGCGGCGCGGTAGCGGCTGGGATTAAACTGCGGGGCAAATTTTTCGTACTCCGCAATGGGAATGTCCAGTTCGTCCATAATCCATTCACCTATTTTGACGGTGCGGCGGCCGTTCCATTCGCCTGCAGGCAGGGCGTAGAGCCCCCAGTGGATGAACATGCCAAAGCGCGCTTCGCGCCACCACGCCATGCGCGCATCGCGCGCTTCGGGCGTCTCCGTCAGGTAGTCGGTTGGCGCAGCCGCCGGCTGTGCCGGCTTGCAGCCGCTAAGCATTACCGCAAGCAGCGCGCAGGCGGGGGTAAAAAAAAGAAGCCGAAAGCTCTGGGGCAAAAAAATAGCGGGACGCATGCAGTATCGGTTGAAAAAAAATAAATTCTCTGCAATATGCAACTAAAAAATGAACCTGTAGCGCCCACTGCAGCGAAAAACTGGAGCTATGTACTATTTTTGAAATTAAATAGCGAGATCCGGGCGATGTCCGGTAAAAGGGTATGATAACACTGCGATCGCTGGACAAGAAAACGGAGAAATGCCTGCACTGGCAGTTACTCGCACTGTTGCTGTGGCTGCCTTGCCTGCTGTTGTTGGGGCAGTCTCCAACCAGCATCCGGCTGCGCGAGCGAATCAACGCTTTCCCCTACACCGTCGTATCGCTGGGTACCAATGTCAACCTCCCCCAGAGCCAGGTGGCCTCCATGGTTATACATCCGGTCACCAAAGAGATGATCATTTCTACCGCCAAAGGGCTGGTGAGCTACGACGGGCGCAGCGTCACCGCCTATGACATCGGCCATGCATACGACGGCTATATCTTCGGACAGATGTTCAGCAGTAATTTCTATGATGCTCCGCTGGGGCTGGGTCACGGGCTTTTGGTTGAGCTTTCTCAACAGTCGAGGTCACTGGGGCGATACTCAGCAGCGTTCATCCGGGCAGAAGACTGGTATACCATAACCGAGGCAGGGGAATTGGTGTGGCGGGATACGATGAGTGGGCAGTGGCAGTTTGCAGAAACGGGCCTGAAGAAAGTTATCCAAATCAATCCTTGGGGAAAGGATAGCCTCCTGCTGTCACAGGAGGGGAAAACCTACCTTTACAACCGGGCTAATTGCTCATTGCAGCAATTCCTGCAGGAAACTATCCGAACTGTAGTCTTCGATAGCCTGAGCAAGGAGACCTTTCTGCTGGGCGATCACCTGTATCGCGCTGCTCCCGAAGGACTTGAGCGGGTGCTCCTGCCTTCCGCACCTGATGGGTCTCTTCGTGCACTGTTGTCGGTGGATGGTCGGCTGTTGCTGAGCTCTACGGTAGGGCTGTTTGTGTTGCACCACGGGCGCACAGAGCTTTACAGCGAGGAAGATGTGTTGCCAACCAATACCATCGACCAGCTGCTGTATGAACCCGTCTCCCAAACGGTCTTCATTGCTACCGGTGACAGGGGACTACTCAAGCTGGTAAAAAAAAGGTTTACAAGTACTTTTTTGATAGAGGGAACTTCGCTGGGATCCAGTAGCTCAGTGGTAAACTGGCGCGACAGGCGTATCTTCATAGGCAACCACCTGGAGCTGATAAGTATACGGGACGATAGCCTCCGCGTGGAAAGCAGGGGAGAATCCCCCATCTTTTCGCTTGGCCTGATTGATGATACCTTATTCGTAGGCAGAGGAAATGGTGTGTATGCATTACTGGCGGCAACGGCTAAACTGTTGTATTCAGTCCCTTGCTCTTGTTTCATACGGTCTATTCATCGCGATCGCCAGGGGATGTACTGGGTAGGTACGTCCGAAGGACTGTTGAAAGGCAGCAGTATGCACAGCCTGAAGCCCGTACTGCCACACTTCAAAAATATTGAGGTTATCTCTATTTTTGAAAGCAGTATAGGCGATCTCTGGATAGGGAGCCGGGCATTTCTGACGGTGCTGGATAAGAAGGGGTCGATCAAATACGATTTTTCTGACCAGCAGTACCGATTTGCTCACGGGGCAAGGTCTTTCTACGAAGATGAAAGGGGAGGGGTATGGATCGGTACTTATGGCGGGGGATTACTGTACTTCGATGGGGAGCAGCTTATTTCACTCAGAGATATGCCGGGCTACCTGTTGGGCGATGATATATTTACGCTGGCACTGGATAAGCAGGGGTACTGGATTATGACATCCAACGATGGTGTGCGTATGGTGCAGCAGCAGGCTGCCTATCGGTTTTTGAAGGGTGAACTTGATCA
>JAUMBM010000146.1:0-7778 GCA_032115735.1 Saprospiraceae bacterium | reverse complement strand
TACGTGCTGGCAGCCGTAGCTGCTATCGCAGCGGGCCTGCTGCTGGTGCTGCTGCTGGAGCGCATGGGCGAAGCCGGCAAGTCAAAATCATAAAGCTATGCGTTCAGGTTTGCTGTTCGGACTGATTGGCTACCCCTTGTCGCATTCTTTTTCAAAGCGATACTTCTCCGCCAAATTTGCTGCCGAGGGGCTGGCTGATCGCTATGCCTATGAGCTGTTTCCGCTCACAGATATCGCCGGACTGCCGGTTTTGCTGCAGACCTATCCACAGTTGCGCGGCCTGAATGTAACACTCCCCCATAAAAGCACTGTCCTCCCTTACCTCTCATCCTGGTCCGAAGAAGTCGACCAAATTGGCGCAGTCAATGTGATTGATATAACTTCCGAAGGACTCAGGGGTTATAATACAGATGTGGTCGGTTTCGAGCATTCGCTCAGGGGGCTCTTGGAAAAAGCTGCCGCAGCACCCGCACAGGCGCTGGTGCTGGGGAGCGGAGGCTCCTCCAAAGCAGTGCGCTGGGTGTTGCAAAAGTTGCAAATTCCCTACCTGCTGGTGTCGCGCAGCGACTCGGCAGATACGATTAGCTACGCAGCCCTCGATCGGGCTACTTTTACCAACAGCCAGCTGATTATCAATACAAGTCCACTGGGGATGTACCCGGACATCCATACGTGCCCACCTATCCGCTACGACTGGATAAACAGTGAACACCTCCTCTTTGACCTCGTCTACAACCCCGAAGAAACGCTCTTTTTGCAACGCGGAAAGGCTGCCGGTGCACAGGTGCAGGGCGGCCTCGATATGCTGTACGCCCAGGCAGAAGCCGCCTGGCAAATATGGACTGCAAACAGCCAAACCAAATAAACTATGCATAATTCAGGCAAACCAGTTCCTTCCAATCTGGAAAAAACGCGCGCCATTGCGCAGGGTGTTGTCGGTGAACCCATTGATTTCTACAATACCGCCATCGCTTTCGCCGGCAAATCGGACGAGGCACTCAACCAGTCGGCCTGGCTTTTCGGACTGATGAACCACCACTGGCTGGTGGGACTGGGTTCTAAGCTGGGACTGGCTGCCATCAGACTGCGGCTGCCGTTCGTGGAGTCAGCGGTCAAACAAACCATCTTCCGCCAGTTTTGTGGCGGGACCACTCTGCTGGAAAGCAAGCCGGCCATCGATGCGCTCTACCGGCAGGGGGCTGTGTCAGTGCTCGATTATGGCGCAGAGGCCAAAGAAACGGAGGCTGATTTCAATCATACGATGAATGAGACCATGCGTGCCATCGATTTTGCGTCTCAGGGCAAGTCTATGCCGATCGTGAGCAGCAAAATCACCGGCCTCGCCCGTTTTGGACTCCTCGAGGACATTCAGGCAGAGGTACCGTTTACGCCCGAAACAAAGGATGAGTATAAGAATGTACTCAAACGGATGGACGCTATCAGCGCCCATGCGGCTAAAAGGGGGGTGAGCGTTTTCTTCGATGCCGAAGAGAGCTGGATCCAGGATACCATCGACCACCTGGTTATGATCGTCATGCGCCGCTACAACAAAGAGCGGGCCGTCGTCTACAATACCTTCCAGATGTACCGCACGGATCGCTTAGCCTATCTGTTTGAGTCCTACGATCTTTCGCAAAAAGAGGGCTTCGTCCTGGGGGCCAAGCTGGTCAGAGGGGCTTATATGGAAAAAGAGCGGGAGCGTGCCGTAGAGAAGGGATATCCTTCGCCCATCCATCCCGGCAAAGAGGCAACCGACGATGCTTTCGATACAGGTATACGCTTTTGTCTCGACAATTGGGAGCATATTGCCTTTTGCAATGCTTCGCACAATGTGGAAAGTGCGCGCAAACAGGTAGAGTATATCAAGGCTAAGGGCCTGGACCCCAAGCATCCGCACCTCATGTTCTGTCAGCTGTACGGAATGAGCGATAACCTCACTTTCAACCTCGCACACCATGGGTTCTATGTCGGCAAATACCTCGTCTATGGGAGCGTCAGGGAGGTGGTGCCTTACCTCATCCGCCGGGCAGAAGAGAATTCTTCGGTAACCGGCGATATGAGCCGCGAACACCAGCTGGTGCTGAAAGAAATCAAACGCCGCAAGGCGTCTAAGGGCCAGGAGACAGGCGCTTGACCGGGGTTTTCTGCCGGCGGCAGAAAATCCCGATCACAGGCCAGCGAAGGGGGCCGAACAACCGCCCCCTCTGGCTTGTTATGTCCCAAAAAGCGTATGCCCAATCAACTTCAACACGAGACCAGCCCTTATCTGTTGCAGCATGCTCACAATCCCGTCAATTGGTATCCTTGGTGCGATGAGGCTTTTGCGCTGGCAAAGGAGCTCGACAGGCCGGTACTGGTGAGCATTGGTTACAGCAGCTGCCACTGGTGTCATGTAATGGAGCGTGAAAGCTTCGAGGATGCAGAGGTGGCAGCTTTCATGAACGATTTCTTTGTCAATATCAAAGTTGATCGCGAGGAAAGACCCGATGTTGATCACATTTATATGGAGGCCTGCCAGGCCATCAGCGGCTCGGGTGGCTGGCCGCTCAATTGCTTTGTGCTGCCCGATCGCCGGCCCTTTTACGCGGGTACCTACTACCCGCCCAGTCCTGCCTACAATCGCCCTTCCTGGATGAACGTCCTCATGCACCTTTCAAAAGCTTGGCGCGAGCAGCGTGCGGAGGTGCTGGGGCAGGCGGAAAAACTGATGGAGGTGATCGCCCGCGCGGGCGATGTTTTTATCCAAAATGACAACCGACTGGCGCTGCCCGATGGCCGGCAGCTGCACCCTGTGCTGACTGCCAATATGTATCACGAATTGAGCCGCCGCTTCGACCGCGCGCATGGGGGCTTTGGGGGGGCACCCAAGTTTCCGGGCACTATGTCGTTGCATTTTTTACTCGACTACTACCACTATACGGGTGAGGCGGAGGCGCTGGCACATGTGCATTTCAGCCTCGAAAAAATGATTCGCGGCGGAATTTACGATCAGCTGGGCGGTGGCTTCGCCCGCTACGCAACAGACCAGGCCTGGCTGGTGCCGCATTTCGAAAAAATGCTCTACGACAACGCGCTGCTGCTGGAGCTGATGAGCAAGGTGTATCGAACAGATCCGCGACCGCTGTATGCACAGGCTATCCATGAAACCCTGGCATTTGTAGAGCGCGAACTGTCGGCTCCCGGCGGGGGCTTCTATGCCGCACTTGATGCGGATTCGGAAGGTGTGGAGGGTAAGTTCTACGTATGGGACCAGGAAGAAATAGAGGAAGTGCTGCAGGATGATGCGCAGTTGTTTATATACCACCATGGTGTCCGTTGGGATGGCAATTGGGAAGGGGTCAATATCCTGTGGCAGGCGCACAGTCTGGACGAAACAGCGGCGCAGTTTGGACTAACGCCTGCGGCCGCCGGCCGCCTTGTGGAGGGGGCCAAAAAGCAGCTGCTCGAACGTCGCAGTCAACGGCAGCGACCCGGCCTCGACGATAAGCAATTGTTGGACTGGAGTGCGCTCATGGTCAATGCCTGTGCCGAAGCAGCCATGGCACTCAACAGCGATGCCTACCGACAACGGGCGGTCGATCAGCTGGAATATCTCTTGCGTGCTTTCGCCCGACCCGACGGGGGCTTCTACCACCAGGCAACCAAAGGACAGCTGCGCCAATTGGCCTTTATCGACGATTATGCCTTTTTGATACAGGCTGTGCTGGCTGTCTACCAGCTGACGTATGATACCCGGTATATAGAGCAGGCTGTACGGCTGCTCACCTATGTGCTGGAACATTTTCTTGATGAATCGGACGGATTGTTGTACTTTACCGATCGAAAGCAGTCGGATGTGCCCGTGCGAAGGAAGGAGCTGTATGATACTGCTACGCCTTCGGGCAATGCAGTTATGGTGCACAACTTGTTGCAGCTGTCAGTGCTGACGGGCAACAGCGCCTGGGGGCAGCAGGCAGAGCGCATGCTGCTGGCAATGTCTACGGCTGTTGAGCGATATACGATCTCATTCTCGCGTTGGGCACAGGCCGTGCAAAAGCTGGCCTGGCCGTCCAGAGAACTGGCAGTTGTGGGACCGGACGCTCTCGAAGAGGCACGGGCATTGCACAGGGGCTATCGGCCTGATTATGTGATTATGGCCGCTCTCGAAGAGCAGCCTGCCTTTCCGCTGTTGGCAGGCAGGTCAGTTGCAGGTAAGACGGTTTTTTATGTTTGTGAGCAATATGCATGCCGGCTGCCCGTTGAGAGCAGAGAGGAGGCCTGGCAGTTGCTCATGCCACAATCAGCCAGCCAATGATATGGATATGCGAATAATACATAGCAGGCTTCTATGGGTGGTGCTGTCGGCACTACTCACCTCCTTCGGCTTGTCAGCTCAGCAGCCGCCGCAGTTTTCCCTTTATTTTCTGGACCCCATGCAATGGAATCCCGCCTACGCAGGCATGGGGGAGGGCTTGCAAATTACGGCGCTGCTCCGACAGCAGTGGGCTGGCCTGGAGGGTAACCCGCAGTCTCAGCTGTTGAGTGCACATGTGCCGGTCTCCTTTAGCAGGGGGGGGCTGGGGATCAGCCTGCTGCGCGATCAGCTGGGCGCCGGTAGCAGAACGGGTGGTCAGCTTAATTATACTTACCAGCTTTCAGTAGGAGAAGGCCTGTTGGCTGTTGGCGGCGGGCTGGCGTTCAACCAATGGCAGTTGGATGGCAGACTGCTTCGTACGCCCCAGGGGGACTATGATCAGCCGGGGCAGATAGAGCACAACGATGACCTCCTTACCTCAGGGGTCGAAAGCGGCCAGCTGCTGTCACTCGCACTGGGGGTATACTACAGTGACGGCCGTCTTTTCGGGGGGCTGTCAGCTTCGCATGTCAACCAGCCCGTAGCTACCTCCGGCAATTTTACGTATCGACAGCTGCGCGCCTTTTTCGCCAATGCAGGCTATAACCTGTTCCCGGATCGCGACTGGTCGCTCATCCCGATGTTTTGGGTAAGAAGTGACGAAATTCAGACGCAGGTAGATATTTCTTTACAGTTTGTATACAATAATAATATTTTTGCAGGCCTTTCGTTTAGAGGTTATGATCAGTCGTCTACCGATGCAGCAGTCCTGTCTGCAGGTATCCGGCTGAAAGAGCGAATGAGGGTGTTCTATGCCTTCGACCTCCCACTCTCGACACTGCGCGATGTACACAACGGCTCTCATGAGATAGGCCTGACATACAACATCAACGCGGGTATCGGACAGGGAAAGTTGCCGGCTGTCATCTATCATCCACGCGCCAACCGCTGATAAACGAGAGGAGGGGACAGACCGGAAAGCCGGCGTACAATGGTATCGCCAGCCGCCCGAATCCTCCAATGAAATTGAGGAAAAATTGTCGTTCCACAGTCTTTATTTGTTAAACTTTGCATTAACGAGATAAATTCTTTTGTGGAAATGCGCAAAGTTTCTACTTTTACGTTCGCTTTGAAAACCGCATTCATTCTGAAGGTAAACTCGGGTGTTAACATGAAAAGATTATTCAAAGTTTCACTGGCACTCCTGGTGATCGTACTTTTCGGTTGTGGCCGCCAGGAAAATGGCCAGCTTATGGGCGTTATGGATCGCCCTACATGGAAGGGAGTCAATCCCTTCGGTATGGTGTATGTCGCCTCGGGTACCCTTCACATCGGGCCCAGTGATCAGGACATCACCAACACGTACATCCAGCGGCAAAAGGCTATCTCTATTGCCGGCTTCTACATGGATGATACAGAAATTACCAACAACGAGTACCGTCAGTTCGTATACTGGGTAAGAGACTCACTCGCACACACCTACCTGGATCACTACCAGGAGACGGAGGACGGCGAGGAGCTCATCGACTGGGACTATGAGATTGATTGGGAAGATGAGGCACTCGAAGATCTTTACTACCAAGGCAATGATCGCTTCGCTGGCCGCCGTGAGTGGGATGTGAGCAAGTTTGTCTATGAGTATGCTTGGTACGACTGGCAGGAAGCCGCTCGCGATCGCGGACAGTCTCCCCGCAATTCTTTTATCAAAAAGAAAAAAGTGAACATCTATCCTGACACGCTGGTGTGGGTCAGAGATTTCACGTACTCTTACAATGAGCCCATGGCTCGTAACTACTTCTGGCACCCTGCATTCGATGATTATCCGGCAGTAGGTGTAAACTGGCACATGGCCAATGCGTTCGCTTACTGGCGTACACTGCTGTGGAGTACTTTCGAGAAGACAAGCGGCTCTGGTATTATTTCAGAAGACTTCCGTCTTCCGACAGAGCAGGAGTGGGAATATGCAGCCCGCGGCGGACATGACCTTTCCCCTTATCCCTGGGGTGGTCCTTATATCCGCAATGCCAAAGGTTGCTTGTTGGCCAACTTCAAACCTGGCCGCGGTAACTATCCCGAGGACGGTGGCCAGTATACCGTTCGCGCAGATGCGTACAATCCCAATGACTATGGTTTGTACAACATGGCGGGTAATGTTGCAGAATGGACCAGTACTGCCTTCTACGAAAACGCATACTCTTTCGTACACGATCTGAATCCGGATATCCGCTACGATGCAAAGGACAGCGATCCTGAAACTTACAAGCGTAAGGTTATTCGCGGGGGCTCCTGGAAAGATGTCTCCTACTTCCTCCAGACGGGTACGCGCAACTGGGAGTTCCAGGATACAACTAAGTCTTATGTAGGTTTCCGTTGCGTACTGACGTTCCAGGGGCGTTCCATTAACGATTTTTAGCATTCCCTTTCTGACGCAGGGTCATCAGCGGGCAGTGCTCGCTCATATGTCCCTGCGATCGATCTCAACGATAGCATTCGCAGGATGATTGCAGCGTGGTTGGAGGTGTCTTCTTCTTTGGAAGAGGAGAAATTCGATGAGGCTGACAAAAGGGAGCCTTGCTAAAAAACATATTAAATCTTCATTCTCTTATTCATCTTAAAGTAAACGGTGACATGAGTTTTTTGAAATCCAAAGGGTTTAAGTACTTCAAGAATCTGCTTATCGGTGTGGGTGCATCTGCTGTACTCGTCGGTGCTTTGGCAAAAATTCAGTCTTGGGAAGGCGCCGATCTTCTGCTTACAGTAGGCATGTTGGTCGAGGCAGGTCTGTTCTTCTTCCTCGGCGTAATCGGACCTGATCCTGATTATTACTGGAACAAGCTGTATCCTGGATTGGATGACTATCATGCCAATTTGCAACCGCTTACAGACGGACCTTCATCTGCAGCCAAAAATCAGGTGCCACAGCTCAATGGCGAGGTTGTTGAAAAACAACTGGGTGGTATGCTGGCAGAGCTTCAGGTGATGTCCAAGAGCATGTCAAGCCTGAAAGCACTGCAGGAAGTAGATTTTTCTGGTACAGGTGATCAGATCAAGGCTATGACCAACTTCTATGCTAAGCTCAACGAGGCTATGTCAGATCTGTCTGATTCTGCTGAGCAAACGAAGCAGTATAAGAATCAGTTGGGCGAGCTGAATAAGAATATTGCGTCACTGAACAATGCTTATAGCGCGCTCGGTTCTGTATACGGTAATATTATTAGTGCAATGTCTGGCATCCGCCAGTAAGGTATGGCATTCTTTCATCAGAATGTAATTGGTAAACATTAAAAAAATTACTCATGTCCATACCAAAGGAGCCGCGGCAGTTAATGATCAACATCATGTATCTGGTGTTAACTGCCATGCTCGCGCTTAACGTTTCTGCTAAGATTATCAATGCTTTTTTCGTAATTGATAAAGGTATCAAAGGATCCAACAGTGTCATAGA
>JAUMBM010000145.1:0-4941 GCA_032115735.1 Saprospiraceae bacterium | reverse complement strand
GTTGTCTATACACAAGCCGGCACCTATGATGTGATACTCACGGCGACCAATATTTTTGGCAGCAGCGCCATCAACCAGTCGGGCAGCATTACCGTCAATGGTCCGCCGACGGCTGCCTTTACTACAGAAGCCAACCTGACCACCATCAGCTTCCAGAATAACAGCCAAGGCGCCAGCCAATACAGTTGGCAGTTTGGGGACGGCAGCAGTACGACAGATGTCAACCCAAGCCATACCTTCCCCGGTGCAGGCACCTTCAATGTACTTTTGATTGCCGGCAACAGTTGCGGCACCGACAGCCTCCTGCGGCAGATTGTCATTGAAGGGCAGGCTCCGACAGCACAGTTTACTGCCGACACCAGAGAAGGCTGCGCCCCATTGCTGGTACAATTCAACGATACATCTACCGGAGCTCCGACTGCCTGGTCATGGTCATTCCCGGGAGGCAGCCCTGCTACCTCCAACCTGCAAAACCCCGTGGTTAGCTACGCTTCCTCCGGTGTCTACCCGGTAGAACTTACAGCCACCAATGTTTTCGGGGCACAGCAAGTAGTGAGCAGCGACTATATTCACATTATTGCTCCCCCGGCCATACTCGACTACGCCATCGAAAAGAATCTTCCCAACGAATGGACAGATTTGTCATACACTTTCACGGCTCTGAGTAGCGGCGACAACCTTGTGTACACCTGGATTATCGGCGATGGTGCGGGCGAGCAGGACACCCTGACCGGCAATCCCGTCAGCTACACCTTCCCGTCCGAAGGCGAGTGGCACATACGGCTCATCCTCACCAACAACTGTGGTGAAGCCGTATCCGAGACAGCATTTCCGATAATTTTCCCGGCGGTCAACAGTCCCGACTGGTTGCGAAGCCTGCAGGTATTCCCGAATCCTACGACAGGCATATTAAGCCTGCAGGCCACCGGCTGGGAAGGAAGCGGGTTCATCCCGGCTGCACTTTTTGATGCGCGAGGTCGCCTCCTGCAGCGGCATGAAATTTCGACCAGCCCGGGTGCATGGAACCATACACTTTCGTTGGAAAATCTGCCCTCAGGCATCTACCTGCTGACGTTTGTACACGAAGGCAGCCCGGGGCAGCTGAAGATTATCAAGCAATAACCGCAAAAAATAAGGCATGCATGGCCGACAGACCCTTTACGGTAAAAATTAGCCGTGCATGCCCATTTTTTTATCTGCACAAGCCTTGCATGAAATCAAAAAAAGTCGTTTCTTTGCGGAGCTTTAGATGAACGACCTACAAACGGTAAGCTTGTTCATGTAAAATACCCTGCCCAGATGGTGAAATTGGCAGACACGCTACTTTGAGGTGGTAGTGCCCGTAAGGGTGTGCAAGTTCGAGTCTTGTTCTGGGCACAAAGCCGCTCCCGCAAGGAAGCGGCTTTTTTATTTTGTAAAAAACGCTTGGGCGGATGCGCGAGCGTTTTTTGCCTCCCCTCAAGACCCTTTCCGGGCTCATGAAGCAGGTGTATTAAATTGACATGTCAATCCCCTGATTTTTCGACTGTACTTTGGTTCTTGTCAATTGCCGGATTATCTTTATAGCCACAACGCAGCGGCTACCGGCTGCACCCCAAGACAAACCATGATCCGCTACCAAAGAGATACCAACAACATAGTAACGCTCAGCCTTGACATGCAGGGCAGCCGCACCAATCTGATTACCCACGAGCTAGGCAAAGCATTTGTACCGGTGCTGCAACACCTGCTGGCGGAGAAAGCTAAGGGTATGCTGAAAGGCGTCATCCTGACGTCGGCCAAAAAATCTTTCCTCGTAGGAGGTGATCCTTCCTTTTTTTATGAATCTACCGACCCGCAGGAAGTTTTTGCTGTTTCGCAGGCTTTCAGGCAGTTTTTGCGGGATCTGGAGCGGCCCGGGGTGCCCGTTGTGTCGGCCATCAACGGAGATGCGCTGGGAGCCGGCTATGAGGTTGCATTGGCATGTCACTACCGCATAGCGCTAACAGACAACACTATACGCTTGGGGCTACCAGATATTGAGCTGGGGCTATTACCCTATGGAGGCTCTTCCATGCGACTCATGTGGTTGCTGGGACTTGAAAAAGCCTACGACATTCTCTCGCGGGGCAGGCGATATACCCCACAAGAAGCGCTAAGTGTTGGCTTGATTGATGCATTGGCAGACAACCGGCAGGAGATGATTGACCAGGCCAAACAGTGGTTGTTGCAGCACCCGGATCACCACCGGCCCTGGGATGATCCGCAGCAAAAGATCCCCGGAGGCACCGCCCGGGAGCATCTGCTGGCCGAACGCATACGCAGCATGGCAGCGGGGCTGTGCGCCGATAGTTATGGCAACTACCCGGCTCTGCAGGCCTTGTTGGCCACCCTTACGGAAGGTTCCAAAGTTGATTTTGATACGGCCAACCGCATAGACAACCGGCATTTTGTCAGCCTGGTCTGCGGGCAGGTCAGCAAAAATATGATTCACACCTTCCACTTCGACCGGCTGGCCATTGCGGGCGGGCTCAACCGCCCGAAGGGCTTTGGCCGCTTCCGGCCGCGCAAAGCGGGCATAATTGGTGCCGGACAGATGGGCTCCGGCATTGCTTTCGCCTGCCTGCGCAACGGCATGTCGGTCGTCCTGAAAGACGTCAGCAAGCCCATTGCCGTCAGGGGGCTTGCGTATGTGCAACACAAGCTCAGGCAGCATATACAGCAAGGAAGCCTGCAGGCGGCGGAGGGCGAGAAGCTTCTCAAACATATCCGGACTACGGAGGATGCCGCTGATTTTACCGACTGCGATATTGTCATAGAGGCTGTCTTCGAGAATGCGCATGTCAAGCAGAAGGTTACCCGTGAAGCGGAGGAGCAGGTCGACGAGTACTGCCTGCTGGGCACCAATACCATCTCCATACCCATAGGGTCACTGGCGAGAGATTCTGTCAGGCCCCAAAATTACCTCGGTCTTCATTTTTTTCACCCTGCCGACGAGGTGCCACTGGTAGAGATCGTGCGCGGAGAGCACACCTCTGACGAGTCTGTTGCCAAGGCTTTCGACTTCGTGCATGCCATTGGCAAAATTCCCATCATCGTCAAGGATGGTTGGGGTTTTTATGCTGCCCGGGTGCAGAATACCTATGTACTTGAAGGGATTACGCTTTTACAGCAGGGACTGCCGCCCGCGCTGATTGAAAATATAGGTGTACAATTGGGCATGCCCAAAGGGCCGCTGGCCATGGCCGATGAAACCGGGCTGGAGCTGCTGCTGCGCTACGAGCAGCAGGCAGCCGACCACTATGGCGACAAATATCTGCAACACCCGGCCGTAAGCGCCATTGAAATGATGGTCAACGAGCTGAAGCGACCCGGCAGGCATCGGCTGGCGGGCTTTTATGAGTATGCCGATGGCCAGCCCCGCCAGCTATGGCCGGGGCTGGGGGAGCATTTTCCCGTAAATCCGCTGGCTGCTGCCGACCGGTCGGAGCTTGCCGACAGGCTGCTGTTTGCCCAGGTAGTCGAGGCTCTCTGGTGCAAGCAGGAGGGCGTCATCTTGTCTGATGAGGCGGCCAACCTGGGCAGCATCTACGGCTGGGGATTTCCCGCCTACACAGGCGGCGTCATACAGTTTGTCCGGAGTTACGGTCTGCCCGCTTTTGTTGATCGCTGCCGCGATTTCAGGAAGCGCTACGGGCAGCGCTACCGCCCGCCCAAAAATTTTGAAGCGCTGCTGTCGCAGGAGAGATTATAAACACAGGCGGATTTGTCGGCCATGGCCGACAAATCCGCCTGTAACTGCAGGTTTTTTTTAAAAAAAACCAAGCGGGGCAGCAGCTCGCACAGCTTAGCGCCTGTTTCTAAGCTCCTGTAAGTAGCGCTCCAGCTCCATCTCATCGTAGATGAGCACCTCCCGCGCTTTGGAGCCGTCGCTGGGACCCACGATCCCCATGCCCTCAAGCTGGTCCATAATTCTGCCTGCCCGATTGTATCCCAGCTTCATGCGACGCTGAATCATGGAAGTAGAGCCGTGTTGCTGCTGTACAATCAGCCGTGCAGCTTCTTCAAACATATCGTCGAGGTCTGCATAGCTCAGCGAAGAGCTACCCTGCATTTCCTCATCGGCATGGTATTCCGGCAACCAGTAGGGTTCAGGATATCCTTGCTGTTTGGCGATAAAATCAATAACGCGCTCCACTTCGGGCGTATCGATAAACGCCCCTTGAATGCGCACCATCTCTCCGCCCACACTCAGTAGCATGTCGCCCCGGCCTATCAGCTGATCGGCGCCACCACCATCGAGGATGGTACGGGAATCCACCTTGGCCGTAACCTTATACGCGATTCGGGCGGGGAAGTTGGCCTTGATGACCCCTGTAATGATGTTGACCGAAGGGCGCTGCGTAGCAATCACGAGGTGAATACCCACCGCGCGCGCCAGCTGCGCAAGTCGTGCGATCGGCAGTTCTACTTCTTTGCCCGCTGTCATGATGAGGTCTGCAAACTCATCGATGATCAGTACGATAAAAGGCAGGAAGCGGTGGCCCTTAAGCGGGCTGAGATGCCGCTGCACAAATTTTTCGTTGTATTCCTTGATGTTGCGGGTACCTGCCTTTTTGAGCAGATCGTAGCGCTGGTCCATCTCAATACAAAGCGAATTGAGCGTA
The DNA here is from genome assembly GCA_032115735.1 of Saprospiraceae bacterium. Taxonomy (GTDB): domain Bacteria; phylum Bacteroidota; class Bacteroidia; order Chitinophagales; family Saprospiraceae; genus JAUMBM01. The sequence continues at coordinate 295 of JAUMBM010000145.1, read as the reverse complement.
TGAATGACCTTGGTTGTCTCCGTAGTGATCGGCTCTTCCTGCCCCGGCAGAAAAGCGAGGAAGTGATTGTCGAGCCGCGAGTAAGGAAATAATTCGACCTTTTTGGGATCGATCAGCACCAGCTTCACCTGGCTGGGATGCTTTTTGTACAGCAACGAAATCAGGATAGCATTGATACCCACTGATTTGCCCTGACCCGTAGCCCCTGCCACCAGCAAGTGCGGCATCTTTGCCAAATCCGCCACAAACACTTCATTGGAAATGGTCTTTCCGAGTGCGACGGGCAGGTCCATTT
>JAUMBM010000144.1:0-8853 GCA_032115735.1 Saprospiraceae bacterium | reverse complement strand
GTACGGCATTATTCTGGTTTTATTGCTGCCGGCTCTGCTGTTGCGTCTCGGCTATATGCCGCATATTGACGATGAAGCCATACGTGCCCTGGTAGCTTTGGAGATGCGCTGGTCAGATAACTGGGTGACGCCCACGCTGCACGGGGACTACTACTACAACAAGCCACCGCTGTGGAACTGGCTGCTGGCCTTGCTGTTCGGGGCTATGGGTAGTGAAGCCGAGTGGGTGAGCCGGCTGGGGGTGGTTTTGTGTCTGCTGGGCTATGCGGCTACCATCTACTACTTTACACGGGCGGCACTAGGGCGGCGGCTGGCATTTGTCAATGCCGTGGCCTTCATCACCTGCGGGCGGGTATTGTTTTGGGACAGCTTGCTCGGGCTCATAGACATTAGTTTTTCGTGGGTCATGTTTACCCTGTTCATGGTGGTATACCGCTATTTTGAGCGGGAGCAGTGGTGGAAGCTGTTTATCATTTCTTACCAGCTGATGGCCGTAGGGTTTATGCTGAAAGGCCTGCCGGCTATTGTTTTTCAGGGAATTAGTCTGTTGTCCTACTTCGTGTACCGGGGCGAATTCCGTCGGCTGTTTAGTTGGGCGCATGTAGCCGGGGGGCTGCTGGGGCTGGTATTGCCGGCTGTATACTACTACAATTACCACCAGTACAACGATCTGGGTACAGTCATGAGCACATTGCTCAATGAGTCGAGCCGCCGCACCGTTGTCCACTTTGGACTGGGGGAGACGCTGCTGCAGATAGCAACTTTCCCCTTTGAGTTGCTCTATCATTTTCTACCCTGGTCCCTGCTGATCGTCTTTGCCTTCCGGCCGGGTGCCTGGGGATTTTTGCGGTCCGACCGCTTTGCCGGCTTTCTGGCGGTCTGCCTGCTGTTCAATCTGCTGCCTTACTGGACCTCCCCCGAGGTGTATCCGCGGTATTTGCTGATGCTGATTCCTTTGTTATTTACGTTGGGGCTGTACTATTTCAGGCAGCTGGAGGGCGGCCGGAGCCGCTTCTATCCGTGGTTTCAGGGCCTGTTGCTGTTGCTGGGCGTGATATTGGCAGGCGTATGGGTCGGTCCGTTGGTATCGGCACGCCTGCAGCAGTTGCCCTGGGCAATTCCTACGGGTCTGCTGCTACTGTTGTGGTCGTTGTGGTTGCTGACAAAAGCGTGGCGCGAGGCGGAGCAGCGATGGCTGTGGGTCATGGCCCTGCTGCTGACCTTTCGGCTCGGGTTTGACTGGTTTGTGCTGCCGGATCGGCTTGCCAATGATTTTGGTGAAAAATGCCGGCAGAGTTCGCTGGCCGTCGGCCAGCGCTGGGCCGGAAAGCCCCTCTTTGTCTACCACCATACCCTGATGCAGCCAACCAACTCCTACTACCTCGAGCGCGCCTACGGCGGCATCATCCCCCGCAAGGTAGCAGGATTCCGCACAGATGAATACTACCTCGTCAATGAGGCACAGTTCCCCGAGTCGTCTTTCATACGGCTGGATTCATTCTTCGTCAGGCACGGGCAGCTCACGTATTATTTGGTGCAGCTGACTGACACCCTGCCACCGCCGGCCGTGCTACTGCCGGCAGAGTCCCTCACCCCGCTGCCAATATCCGACCGCCGCTGATTCTGCCGGCAGCGGCAGTGATATTGTTGGCAAAACAACTATCTTAGCGGCATAAATGAGCTTTTTATGGTCAAACAGCTTGCCTGGGGCATCTCCATACTCTTTCATCCGTTGCTGATGCCCTGTTATATGCTGATATTGCTGATGCTCATCAACCCTTACCTCTTCGGCATCAGCTCCGTAGCAGAGCCGGAAGGCCGCCGCCTGATCCTGCTCATCTTTCTGTATACCTTTTTCATTCCGGCAGTATCCATCACCGTCATGTACTTCCTGGGCATGCTGCAGTCCATGTCTATGCCCGAAAAACAGGAACGCATAGGCCCCTATCTGATCACAGGTATGTTGTATATATGGATTTTTTACAATCTGTACAAAAACGGCCAGGCCCCCATGGCCTACACGGGCTTTATGCTGGGCACGGTCATCGGCTTATTTCTGGCATTTCTGGTCAATATTTTTTCAAAGATCAGTGTACATGCGGTGGGCATGGGGGGCTTGGTAGGCATGGTATTCATCAGCATGCTTTTTTTTAGCTACGGAACTTTTACCATGGATATGCCCGGTGGCGGCAGCTACGAGGTAAGTGTTGCCTTGCTGTTGATGTTGTCAATACTGCTGGCGGGCATGGTGGGGAGCAGCCGTTTGCTGCTGAAGGCACACGAGCAGGCCGATGTCTACGGCGGCTATGCCGTAGGTTTTATCGCGCAGATCGCGGCTTTTCGCATCCTTTTTTAGGAAAAAAAGGCCTGCGGCAGGCTGCTCGCGCAGCTGCGCTTACGGCCGGCGTGTATTTTTTTAAAAAAAAGCAGGCTGCCGCTGCGGCAGCCAAAAATACAATAGCTTATGTCTGCAAGCATACACATTGCCGGAGCCGGACTGGTAGGCTCTTTGCTCGCGCGCCTGCTGGCGGCGCGGGGATACGCGGTAACGGTTTACGAACGCCGGCAGGATCCGCGCAAACACGGATTTGCAGGCGGAAGGTCTATCAATCTCGCGCTGAGTGAGCGCGGGTGGAAGGCGCTTGAAATGGCCGGTATGGCAGAGGTCATCAGGGCACAGGCGCTGCAAATGCGCGGCCGGATGATGCACAGCGTTGCCGGCGAACTCACCTTTCAGCCGTATGGTAAGGAGGGGCAGGCCATCTACTCGGTGTCGCGCGCAGGTCTCAACCTGGCGCTCATGGATGCCGCAGAAGCGCTGGGCGTGAAATTTTGCTTTGGCCAGCGGGTGGAGCAGGTCGATATCGACAAACAGCAACTGCTGATGCAGGACGTGCAGACGGGGGAGCAGCAGACGGTACAGACAGGGGTGCTCCTGTCAACAGACGGGGCTTACTCGGAGGTGCGCAATGCTATGATGCGCACAGCCCGCTTCAACTACAGCCAGCAGTACCTCGACTATGCATACAAGGAGCTGAATATTCCGCCGCGCGCGGACGGTAGTCACGCAATGGCGCACGATGTACTGCACATCTGGCCCAGGGGGGTATTCATGCTCATAGCACTGCCCAACCCCGATGGGAGCTTCACGGCCACGTTGTTTCTGCCTTACGAAGGAACCGACAGTTTTGCCAACTTGCAGACGGATGAGGCAGTAGAGGCCTTTTTTCAACAATATTTCCCCGACACCCTGCCCCTGATTGCTGATCTGAAAGCCGATTTTCGCAACAATCCCACCAGCCACCTGATGACGGTGCGCTGCTCTCCCTGGCACTACGGGCACAATACCTTGCTGCTGGGCGATGCCGCCCACGCCATCGTTCCTTTCTACGGACAGGGGATGAATGCCGGCTTTGAGGATTGTACGCTGCTCTGTCAGATGCTCGATGAGTATGCAGGCAAGTGGGAGGAGGTAATTCCTGCCTACAGCGGGCGGCGGGTGGCCGACGGCCACGCCATTGCCGACCTCGCGCTGCGCAATTTTCTGGAAATGCGCGACTGGGTGGCAGACCCCAAATTTTTGCTCCGCAAAGAAATTGCAGCCAGCCTGCACGACCGCTATCCCGACTTTATTCCGCTCTACAGCATGGTGACTTTCAGCCACATCCCCTACAGCAAAGCGCTGGCAGAGGCCAAAGCACAGGATGAGGTCTTTGCGCAGATTCTGGCGTTGGAGGGGATCGCCGATAACTGGCGCGATAATCCTGAGCTAATAAGGATTTTCGAAGACTGGTGGGCGGGTCGGCCACGATAAAAAGGAAAAGGGGAGCTGCACCCGCAGGCGCAGCCCCCCTTTTACATACTTGCGGCAGCATCAGACACTCATGGCTTCCCAAAAGCCTCCCTGCTCCTCTATATGCAAAAATTTCTGCCAGGCCTCCGTTGCAAGGGCCTGCGTGAAAGTGTCGAGGTAGTAACTGCCTGCGGCAGGGTCAATGACCTTGTCAAATCCACTCTCATACCGTAGCAGATGCTGTACATTGCGGGCAATGCGCAGCACAAAATCGCCCGAGGTATCCGGCTGTGCGTACTGATCGGCCGGCAACACATAGAGACGATCGGCACCACCGATGACGGCGGACATGGCCTGCGCGGCTGCCCGGATCATGTTGGTGTGCACATCTTCGGCCTGGGATTCAAACTCAAAGTGTACCACTATGGGTGGTAAGGAGGCAGAAGTAAGCTGGTAAGCCTCCAGCACATTGGCCCACAACAAGCGCAGCGCCCGGATTTTGGCAATGTTGGCAAAGTAGGTATTGCCAATGGTGAGCGCAAACTGTAGGTGGGCATTGGTGAGGGCGGGCGCAATACCTTCCTTTTCCATCAGGTCGAGGTAGGTGACACCCTTGGCAATGGTGAGCGCAAGCTCGCGGCTGGTGTGCTCAAGCCCCGCATCGAAAGTGCGGGCGTTGACCTGCAGCACTTTAAACAGGGGCGTCTGCCGGCTGGCAAACCCCAAAATGCGGGCCAGCGGCTTGAGCGGGGGCTCACTCCAGTCCAGCAGGGGGTCGAAGTCGACGGATCCACGGATGGCCGACAACTGGTAGCTCTGCTTTCGTACGTAGTAGATGAGGTCGCGGTAAAACTCCGCAGGATCCTTGCCGGGATGCTGCAGGGCAAAGTGTACCGACAGGTTGTCGGGTATAATGCCACTGACCAGGACGGCTAGCTCCGCTGCCGTCGGTTCATGGTGTAACTGAAAAAGCGGCGCACTAATGCCGCTGCCTATGGCCTTGTGCGCCTGCTGGTTGGCTGCCGCAAGGTCGCGCACCTCAATCACCTCACCTACTTCCCAGCGGTTATCGGTACGGCTGCCGGCCAAAGGGGGCTGGGGGGAAATATCCTCGCGCGCATACAGGGGCGCAAGCCGAATATGTTCTTCAACCTGCCAGTCAAGGGATTCGAGGGGCTTACCCTTGAGTTCTTTTTGTATCTGTGCAAGCCAGTCGGCTTTCGGGGAGGCTTGGGCGCCGGCGGATAGATTTTCTTGCATGGTGATTATTTTTACACTAGCTGCAATGTAAAGAAAAGAACAATTCAACCGAGATAAATGCCTTAATTTATATAAACTTTTTTGGATGATTTTCGTTACCTTTGCAATACGATAACCTTGATTAGATTCAATCTAAATAAAAGTACTGCAATGGGCAAACTGATTTATCTCGACAATAATGCCACTACGCCGACCGACCCAAGAGTTGTCGAGGCTATGCTGCCATTTTTTTACGAAAATCCGGGCAACGCAGCCAGCCGCAACCACCCTTTCGGATGGGTAGCTGAGGAAGCAGTTGATTATGCTCGCGAGCAGATCGCGCAGCTTATCCACGCAGACTCAAAAGAGATCATCTTTACCAGCGGGGCTACGGAAGGTGACAACCTGGCGATCAAGGGGGTCTTCGAGATGTACAGCCGCAAAGGTAATCATATCATCACGGTCAAGACAGAGCATAAGGCGGTACTGGACACTTGCCAGCATATCGAAAAGATGGGGGGTGAGGTGACTTACCTCGGTGTCAACCGCGAGGGCTTGATTGACCTGGCTGAACTAGAAGCGGCTATCAAGCCGACCACGATTCTGGTATCGGTCATGTGGGCCAACAACGAAACGGGGGTCATTCAGCCGATGAAGGAAATTGGCGATATCTGCGCCCGTCACGGAGTCCTGTTTATGAGCGATGCTACACAGGTGGTGGGTAAGATTCCGGTTAATCCCCGTGAAGTAGGTGTACACATCATGGCATTTACGGCACACAAAATGTACGGCCCCAAAGGGGTAGGCGCACTGTATGTGAGCCGTAAAAATCCGCGTGTGAAGGTTACTGCACAGATGGACGGTGGCGGCCATGAGCGGGGCATGCGCTCCGGAACGCTCAACGTACCGGGTATCGTCGGTTTCGGTAAGGCTGCTGAGATCGCCAGACTCGAGATGGCGCAGGATGCAGCCCGCCTGAGTGCACTGCGCGACAAGCTTGAGCAGGGACTGTGTAAGCTCGAAGAGACTTATATCAACGGAAGCTGCGAGCATCGCATGCCGCATGTAACAAATATTTCTTTCAAGCATGTAGAGGGTGAGGGTCTTATGATGACTTTCAACCAGAACATTGCCGTTTCTTCAGGTTCTGCCTGTACTTCGGCCTCCCTGGAGCCCAGCTATGTGCTGGTAGCACTTGGACTGGGCGATGATCTCGCACACTCCTCTCTCCGATTTAGCCTCGGCCGGTTTACGACGGAGGAGGATGTTGACTATACCATCGAGGCGGTCTCAAAAGGCGTCAACCACATGCGCGATCTGAGTCCTATCTGGGAAATGTACAAAGAGGGAATCGATCTTAATTCGGTACAGTGGCAGGAACATTAATCAATATCAACCTGTAAAAATATCTATTGCTATGGCTTATTCAGATAAATTGCTCGATCACTTCAAGAACCCGCGCAACGTGGGTACGCTCGATAAAGCTAAGGCTTCTGTAGGAACAGGTTTGGTGGGTGCCCCCGAGTGCGGCGATGTCATGCGCCTGCAAATCGAGGTCGATCCCGAAACCAACCGTATCGTCGATGCCAAGTTCAAAACCTTCGGCTGCGGCTCGGCCATCGCTTCCTCCAGCCTCGCAACAGAGTGGCTGAAAGGTAAGTCTATCGACGAGGCTTTGACCATCGACAATATGGCTATTGTCGAGGAGCTGGCGTTGCCTCCGGTGAAAATTCACTGCTCTGTTTTAGCAGAGGATGCTATTCGCGGTGCTATCGCTGACTACCAGACTAAAAACGGTATGGAGGTGACAGCTAAATCAGCTGAGGCGGCTCACTAGTAGTCGTCAATATAGTTTTGTGTCAGAAGTAAAAGCCTGTTTGGTGTTTTTCGCCGCAGGCAAAAATATCAAACAGGCTTTTATCTCCGACACCAACTGCCACTTCACAGCGTAATATAAACGACTATGTTATTTGTTGCAGAAAGTGCCAAGCAGAGAATCCAGGACATACGCACCAAAAATCAATTGGGCGATGACTTTTTTGTCCGCGTTTCAGTGACCAGCGGGGGCTGCTCCGGCTTGTCCTACAACATGGATTTTGACAATGAGATAAAGCCCAATGATCAAATTTTTAGCGACAACGGTGAGACCGTAGTCTGCGATCTGAAGAGCTTCCTCTACTTGTGTAATACAACGCTGGAGTTTTCCGGAGGACTGGAGGGCAAGGGCTTTTACTTCAATAATCCCAACGCAGCGCGTACCTGTGGCTGTGGGGAAAGTTTTGCGGTCTAAATTAACCGCAGAATAGCCGCTCGCTTAGCTGTTAGCAGTAAAGCTTTTAGCTTGTGGCATGTCTGTTATTTCTTCTCCTCCACCGGGTATATAGCCCAAATAGGCTTTATACCGGGGCCGCCACAGGTTACCTGCTCAAAAGGGGGGATGTAAAACTGGGCCGCTGCGGCAATGTCGAACTGATAGCGCTCAAAGCTGCACCTGTCCGTGTCCAGGTTGAGCACTTTCCCGCCGGTATTGTCGGCAAGGCAGGTGTATTCTGCAAAAGCTCCGCGATTGTCGAGGCTGGCACCTAAGAAGGTAAGTACATTGATGGTGATGCCGCGGGCTGCCAGTCCCTCGCTCCACTGACAGATATCCACCCCGGGCAGCCGGCATATATTTTCTCCGTCGCTGATAAAAAAAATAGAGCGCCGCCGCTCAAGCTCTGTGCCAAAGAGGTCAACGGTCTGCTGCAGGATGGTGAGCAGCGGGGTGGTGCCGTCGGGAACAAGAAACTCCAGCGCCTGTCGCAATTCCTCGCGTGTTACGGCGCCGGGCGAATGCCACAGTTTGGGCGCAGTGCCACAGTCACCGCCAATGGTAGCAATACCCAGCTGCTGACCGGCAGTGAGGCTGTCCAAAAAGAAAAGGGATGTTTCCCGCATAACTTCAAACCGGGTCTGCCCTACACAACTGACTTTTTCCATGACCATAGAGCCGGAGATGTCCAGCAGCAGGATGATATCGTCGTATTCCCGAAAAGGGAGTACAGCACCCATATCGACCGGCAGGCTTGCGTAGCGCGAGGAGACGACCTGCTCGTTGGGGCTGCGGTTGACGGGCTTGAGCTCCTCAAAGGCAGAGGGTATAGCCAGTGTGTCGCACAGCAGCAGGTAGTTGTAGACGGCTGCGACCTGTGTAGGGTCTATGCGCAGGGCTTCTTCAAAAATCAGGCGACTGCGTTCCAGGTTGCGGGTGTGCAGGTGATAGTGGGGTTTGCTGCCCGTACGGTGAGGACCGGCTCCCAGACCGCGGTGCAAAAAACGGGCGTAGCCCAGCGTGTTCATCATGCTGGCCAGCAACTCGGGTTTGTTGAGTGTCCGCTGTATCCGGATGGCAGACTCCAGCGGGGGGATAGCCAGCCGGTAGCGCTGACCGTAACAGTAGATCAGGCCCGTGATGTAGTGTCGCATGGAGATCAGCTGGTGATACTCCGGATGCGCGGGTGAGGGCAGGTAGTTGCTGCGGTTGATGAGCTTTAACCCGTCATTGGGCTTGCCGTTTCGCCCCAGCACCAGCGCAAAAGCCATGGTAAAATTGTACTCGTCCGGCTGCGCCTCGTAGGCCTTTCTCAGGTAGTTTTCTGCCTTTTCATACTGCCCTTCTGCAAAATAGTAGGAACCCAGAAAGTAGTTTTTGTAAGCAGATTTTCCCCCTCCTCCGTACAAGGTGGCAACAGCCACCATACTCAAAAACAATAGTATGTGTCGTCTGTGAAACATGTTCTCTCTTGGCTAAAGTCAAACGCTCTCGTGGCTCCAAGGGGGGT